>JBIKUN010000161.1:0-9265 GCA_044347565.1 Vicinamibacterales bacterium
CCAGGCCGTCCTCGGACACGGTCATCTCGCGCGCCAGGTTCGGCACGTGCTTGCCGTCCGCATCCAGCGTGAACAGCGACGCGAAGATGTGGTGCGCGATGTTCATGTTGTCGCGGCTCGAGATGTTGGCCGGCTCGAACGTGGCGATGTCGGCGCTCAGGCCGACCACAATCGTGCGGGCGGCCGCCGGCGCCGGCGACCCGCCGCGCGTCATCATCACGACCGCCCCGAGGAGGGCCAGACCGGCCACGAGGGCCGCGAGGTTGCGCAGTGTCATGAGGGGCTCGTCCTTTGCAGTCCGGGGCTTCGGGGATCGACGGCGCGGCCGGTCATCGACGATTCGATGCAGGCCGCGACCATCCGCAGAGAGCGTACGTGATCGGCGCCGGAGCATGGCAACGGTGCCCCGTCACGCACATGGGCGACGAAATCGTCGAGCAGCGCCGCCGCGTCGTCGACCCACGGCTCACTCGGAGGCAGCGTGACCGGGGTGAGCGTCGCGTCGTCGCGGTGGGCGTAGCCGAGCGCGCCGAACATGTCGGCCTGCATGACGACGCCGCGCGCCGTCTCGGTGCGCCAGTTGAACGTCATCGGCTGCCAGTTACCGGCCCACGTGCCCTGGTAGGTCACTTCGAGGCCGCCGGCGAACGTGATGAGCGCCGAGACATTGGCGTCACCGCGATACATCGACCACGACGGATTGAACGTGCGGGCGGCAATCGCCGTCGGCTCGGCGTCGTAGACGAACCGCATCAGGTCGAAGTGATGGATCGACTGCTCCCACAGCATGGGCTGATCCATCGTGAGCGGGTACTTGTTCAGGCGCGGCTGATGGCCGTCGCGCCAGCGCTCGTAGGTGAAGTGGGCGAACTCGGCACGGCCCATGTGCTCGGCCGTCAGCAGCGCTTTCTTGGCCCGCGTCACCGTCAGATAGCGGAAATTCAGGCCGACGGCGAGCGACACGCCGGCACGGGCAGCCGCGGCCACGTGGGCCTCGGCGGCCTCGACGCTGTCGGCCAGCGGCTTCTCGGCGAGGATGGCGAGCCTGGCGGCGCAGGCGGCCGCGATCTGCGCCTCGCGCCCGCCCGGCGGCGTGCTCAGGATGACGGCATCGGCGGCGACACGCGCCGTCACCTCGGCGAGCGTGGCACCGCCCACCGCGCCGGGCGTCTCGGCCACGGCGGCGGCGACGACGTCGGGCCGGGTATCGACGAGGCCGACGATGGCGCAGTCGGGGCGCGCGCCGATCACACGCCGCCAGATGCGGGCGCGGGCGCCCAGGCCGACGAGGATGACGCGCACGGGGGTCATGCCGCCACCTCCGCGACCACGAGTTGCGCCAGAGCGACATCCGGCGCGGTCCACCGCAGCCCGGCCTCGGACAGATCGGATGCGCGCATCGGCGGCTTGGCTGGGCCGAGGGCCGGTCCCGTTGCGCAGACGGCGCCGGGGACGTGTCCCGCAATCAGCGCCGCCATCGCGCTGTCGGTCCGGATGAACGGGCTGCTGAGGTGCACCACCCGCCCGGCGGGTGGACGCGCGATGAGCCGCGCCAGCGCCAGCGCCAGGTCGGGCGTGAACGTCCAGTCGCGCCGTGGATCGTCGGCCGGCACGAGGAGCGGCTGCCCGTGGCGTGCGGCCGCCAGCCAGCGCGCCACCGGCGACGGACGCGCGCGCGTCGGCCGCGCGGTCTCGTGTGGTCCGTACAGGTAGCCCAGCCGCACGACGTGCGCCGCCGAGACGCCCTCGAGCGCGGCCACCGTGAGCAGCTCCCCCGCCCGCTTGGCCGCGGCATACGGCGACGTGCCCGTGGGCACGTCCGCGTCGGTCAGCACGTCACCGCCATCGCCCGCGGCGAAGACGCCGCTCGAACTGAGGAACACGAACGCCGCCGGACGCGTGCGCGCCGCATATTCGAGCATCGTGACGAGGGGCCGCATGTTGGCCGCCACGTGCGCCGCCGGCGTCCAGCCGAGGTCGGCGGCCGCGGTCGTGACGGCGGCCGCGTGAACCACCAGCGACACCGGCGGCAGGTCCGCGGGTGCCGTGTCGCCGAGCGCCGCCGTGACGAGCGTGCAGCCGCGCAGGCGTTCGCGCGACATGGCGTCGAACTCGCGGTCAAGCGCGGTCACATGCCAGTCGAGCGCCGCGAACCCTTCGGCGAGCGCGCTGCCGACGAAGCCACCGGCGCCGGTCACGAGCACGGATGCGGCCGCGCTCATGCGTCCTGCTCCGCCACGGCGGCCGGATCGAAACTGGCGAGCGCGTGGGTGTGCTCGCCGATGAGCCGCTCGGCCAGCGCGCCATCACCCGCCGCCAGCGCGCGGACGATCGGCGGGTGGTTCGCCGCGATGTCGACGAGATTCACGTCGCGGTCGTTGCGCAGCGACATGATCTGGTGGATGCGCAGGTAGAGGCCGGCCCAGAGCTGCATCAGCAGCGCATGCCCCGAGAGCGCGATAAGCATCCGGTGGAACGTTTCATCCGCCGCGACGAGGGCCTCGCGATCGCCGGCCGCGGCGGCCTTCGCCATCGCCTGGCACGGCTGCCACAAGGTGTCGACGGCGGTGCCCTGCGCGAGGATGCGGCGCACGGCCGTCACCTCGAACACCGTGCGCATCTCGCACGTCTCGACCACCTCGCGGATGGTGAGCGGCTTGACCCGCTTGCCCTTGTAGGCCGCGGTCTCGACCAGGCCGTCGTTCTCGAGAATCTGCACCGCCTCGCGGATCGGCGCGCGGCTCACGTTCAACTGCTCGGCGAGCGCCGTCTCGACCAGCACGGCCCCCGGCCGCAGCCGTCCGGTCACGATGGCCCGCCGCAGCTGATCGGCGATCTGCACCTTGAGCGGCGTCTGTTCGATCGGCGCGAGCGCGGAGACGGCCGTCGCGACCGGGCCCGCGGTGACGGGCGCGTGTTCAGCCATGCGCCCCTCCCGGCGGATCGCCTGCCGCCGGCGCCACGACGCGCACCGGGGGAATGGCGGCGAAGACATCGTCGTCGGCGGCGCCGCGCCACATCATCACCGCGAAGCTCGCCTCGCGGTCGAGCACCGTGATGCCGGCATGCCAGACGCCCGCGCGGTAGACGACACCACGCGTCGACGGCAGCAGGAACGCCAGCGCCGTCGCCGGATCGGGCGCGCCAGCCGCATCCGCAGCCATCACGGTGACGATATAGCGGTGCACATCGAGCGGCAGGAACACCTGCGCGGCGTGCGGATGCCGCTCGACGCGGTCGATGGCCAGCGGCAGCGCCGACGCCGCCACGCGATTGGTGTGGCACTGCAGGGCGAGCCCGGGCGCGGCGGCCAGCCAGTCGCTGTACATGCGCCGCACACCCACCCGCTCTGGCGCGTCGATGAACGCGCCGAACGGTGCGAAGAGGCCGGCGTCCGGCGCCCGCAGCAACAGCGTCACCACGTGCCTCCCGGCGGCGGCACGTGCGTGCGCCAGTGGGCGGCGATGTCACCGCGGCGGCAGAGCCACGCCCCCGGCCGGCCCTGCACGTGATCGAGGAAGGCACGCAGGCCGCCGATGCGGCCCGGCTGCCCGGCGATACGCGCGTGCAGACCGACCGACATCATGCGGGGCTGGTGCCGCGACTCGGCCAGCAGTTCCTCGAAGCTGTCGATGAGGAACTCGCCGAAGGCGCGGCCGGTCACGAGCGGACCGCCGACGAGCTTGGCGTCGTTGGTCGCGAGCGAATACGGGATGACGAGATGCGCGCGGCCGTCCACCGTCACCCAGTACGGCAGCTCGTCGTTGTAGGCATCGCTGTCGTAGCTGAAGCCGCCGTGCTCGACGACCAGACGGCGGGTGTTGGGCGACGGCGCGTAGCGGCAGTACCAGCCATCGGGCGCGCGGCCGATGAGCCGCGTGAGGCTCGCGTGCGCGCGGGCGATGTGCTGACGCTCGGTCGCCTCGTCGAGCAGGTACTGCTCGACCCAGCGCCAGCCGTGGCACACCACGTCCCAGTCAGTCTCGGCGATGGCACGAGCCGCCGCCGGATTCCGCTCGAGCGCGAGCGCCGCGGCGAACACCGTGAGCGGCAGCCCGCGTTCGTGGAACAGCCGGTACAGCCGCCAGAAGCCGACGCGGCTGCCGTACTCGAACATGCTCTCGGCGCCCAGATCGCGCAGCCCCTGCGGCACGCGCGCCTGCGCGACTTCGGTGAGCGTCGCGTCGGAGCGGCCGTCGCCGTCTTCGATCGAGTACTCGGAGCCCTCTTCGTAGTTGAGGACGACGTTCACGGCGAGGCGCGCCCCGCCCGGCCAGCAGACGTCGGGCGGCGTCTCGCCGTAGCCCACGAAATCGCGCGCCGTCGCCACGTCGTGCGTCACGGCAGGCTTAGTCCCGCGTCCCTTCGACCTTGCAGAAGAAGCAGCACCACTCGCCCGTCGTCACGTTCGGCAGGGCGCGGAGGCCGAAGATCATGCCGTCGGCCGGCGCCACCAGCTCCGCCAGCGTGTCGCCGAAGATGTTCGTGATGCGGGCGATGGCATCGCCCTTCGTCATCATGGTGAGGAAGCCGACGCCGGGCGCCGGCAGGAAGAGGCCCGAGGCCGCCGCGAGCAGCGCTTCCTGCTGGCCCTTGTAGCGCGGCGACGGGTAGGCGGCGGCGCCCGGATACATCGTGTAGTGCCGCAGGATGTTCAGAATCGAGTTCGCCAGCTCGCGTCCAACGCGCGCGAACTCGGTGGGCGACGTGGCCGAGCGGCCGCCGAGCTCCACCGTGATGCCCACCTTGCCCGAGTCCTTCATGTGGGCCATGGGGCTGCCCTTCGGATTGAACGACGACATGATGCAGCCCCAGCCCGGCCCCATCGCCGTCGCCAGTTCCACCGATGCCGGCGATTCATCCACGAAGATCGCCTTGTCGAGGAACGAATGCGCGCCGCCCGAGTGGATCGAAATCTCGAAGTCGGCGTTCGCCACCATCGCCTCGGCATGTGCCGCCGCCATGCGCTCGGTGAGATAGCCGTTGGCCCGCCCCGGATAGATGCGGTTCATGTCGTAGCTGAAGGTATCGAGCGGGTTGCCGCGCTGCGCCGCCTCGAAGGCCGGCACGTTCATCACCGGCACCAGCACCACGGTGCCGGCGAGCTGCGCCGGATCGATCTCGCGCATCGCGATCTGACAGGCCAGCGGCCCTTCGGGCTCATCACCATGGATGGCGCCGTCCACCCAGAAGCAGGGCCCGCCCCGGGCGCCGTTGATGACGACCACCGGAATCTCGAGCGGCGTGCCGCCGGCGAGCGTGGTGACGGGAATCGCCCCCCGCACGATCGTGCCGGGCGCGGCAGTGGCGGTACCGACGGTGACGGTTCTGGCGGCAGACATCATCAGATCCCCTGGAATTCCTGATACTTCTTGAGCTGTTCGGGCGTGTAGACCTGCATGAACTCGATCTCGATGCCGCCAGCCTCGTTGTCGAGAAACGCGACCCAGCCTTCCGGGTGCGGATGCGAGCCGAACTTCTGGCAGGCCTGGCAGATACGGAGCGACGCGCCCTGCGCCTGCGCGTGCGCAAGCGCGGCATCGATGTCGTCCACTTCGTAACAGATGTGGTGCAGGCCTTCGGCGCCGCGCTGGTTGATCCAGGCGGCGAACCGGCCATCGGGCTGCAGCGACTCGCAGAGCTGATACTCGATGCCGCCCAGGTTGAAGAGCGCCACGCGGTTCTGCGACTTCGGATACACCTTCAGCTCGGTCGCCGCCGGCACGTGCAGGAAGCGGGCGTAGGCGGCGAGCGCCGCCGCGGCATCACGCACGGCAAACGCCATGTGCTTGATGCTCTTCACGTTCGGATTGTCGGACTTCATGCGTTCCCCCGAATCGAGGCCACGACGGCGGCCATACGCGCGCAGGCCTCGCGGATCTTCGCCACCGGCTGCGTGAGCGACAGGCGCACGAAGTCGTCGGTGTAGTCGCCGTAGACCACACCCGGGAACACCAGCACCCTGCCCTCGCGCAGGAGCTTCTCGCAGAAGGCCGTGGCGCCCAGGCCCACGCTCGACACGTTGGCGTAGACGAAGAAGGCGCCCTGCGGATTGGCGTACGGAATCCCCATCGACGCCAGGCCCTCGCAGAGCACTGCCCGCCGCTCGTCGTAGGTGTGGCGCATTTCGTCCACGCAGTCCTGCGGACCGGTGAGCGCGGCGAGCGCGGCGTGCTGGCTGACGGCCGCCGTCGAAATCGCCAGCCCGTTGTGGATGGCGGCGAGCGCCGGCACGAGGTCGACCGGCGCGGCGAAGTAGCCGACGCGCCAGCCGGTCATGGCGTAGGTCTTCGAGAAGCCCGAGATCGTGATCGTGCGCTCGGCCATGCCGGGCAGCGACGCCACGGGCTGCACCCGCGCCCCGCCGTAGGTGAGCTGGGCGTAGATTTCGTCCGAAAGGACCAGGAGGTCGTGCGCCGTCGCGACCTCGGCAATCCGCGCGACTTCCTCGGGCGGCGTCACCGTGCCGGTCGGATTGCTCGGGTTCACGACGACGACGATCTTCGTCTTCGGCGTGATGTGCGCTTCGACCATCTCGGCCGTCAGCGTGAAGTTGGTGGCCATGGTCGTGCGGATGTCGACCACACGTCCGCCGGCCAGTTCCGCCGCCTGGTGATACGGGTGATAGCCCGGGCAGGCCGCCACCATCTCGTCACCCGGATCGAGCAGGCCGAGCGCCACCGTGAAGAGTGCCTGCTGCGCGCCGGGCGTCACGACGATCTGCTCGGGTGTGTAGCTGGCACCGCCACGCGCCAGGATGTCTTTCACAATCGCCTGACGCAGCGGCAGGATACCCTGCGCGTGCGTGTAGTGCGTGGCGCCCTTCGCCAGCGCCTCCTGCCCGGCCTGCACGATGTGCGCCGGCGTGTCGAAATCCGGGTCGCCGCGGCCCATCCGGATGACGTCCGTGAGGCCGTCGGCGATGTCCTGCAGGCGGGTGTTGACGCGGGCGTCCTTGAGCGCCGCGCGGTGCGCGAGACGAGTGGTGGGCATCGGCGTCAGAGTCCGTAGATCGTCGAGTACTTGCTGGTGAGGTGCGCGATGTAGGGCGCCGGGTCGAGCGTGCGTCCGGTAGCCCGCACGAGCAGTTCGTTGCGGGTATAGCGGCGGCCATGCTGATGCACGTGTTCGGTCATCCACTCGCGCAGCGGGGTGTAGTCGGCGGCGGCAAGGCCGGCGGCGACGCGGGTGTCCTTCACGGCGGTCTCGAAGAGCTGCCCGGCCATGACGTTCCCGATCGTGTAGTTGCAGAAGGTGCCGATCTGCCCCGATGACCAGTGCACGTCCTGCAGCACGCCCAGGCGGTCGTTCGGCACGTCGAGGTCGAGGTACTCCTTGATCTTGGCGTTCCACGCCGCCGGCAGGTCCTTCACTTTAAGGCTGCCGTCGATGAGCGCGGCTTCGATGTCGACGCGCAGCATGATGTGGAAGTCGTAGGTGAGTTCGTCGGCCTCGACGCGGATGAGCCCCGGGGCCACGCGGTTGACGCCGCGCCAGAACGTCTCCACGTCGACATCGGCGAGCTGGTCCGGGAAGGCGGCGCGGGCTTCCGGGAAGTTCAGGTCCCAGAATTCGCGGCTGCGCCCGACGTGGTTCTCGAAGAGGCGCGACTGGCTCTCGTGCGCGCCGAAGCTCACGCCACTCACGGCGTAGAGTCCGACGAGGTCGGTCGCGAGCGGCGTGCGCACGAAGGCCGAGTCGGCGTACTGCTCGTAGAGCGCGTGTCCGGCTTCGTGCAGCGAGCCGAAGAGGCTCGACGGCATCCAGTGCTCGTTGATGCGCGTCGTGATGCGGACGTCGTTGCGCGTGAACGACACCTCGAAGGGATGCACGGTGGTATCGAGGCGGCCGCGGTGCAGGTCGTAGCCGATCTTCTTCGCCATCGACAGGCCGAAGGTCAGCTGTGCGTCCTTCGGATAGGCGCGCTGCAGGAAGTCGATGCGCGGCGCCGGGCGTTCGCCGATGGCGCGCACGAGCGGCAGCATCGCCGCGCGCAGCGTGGCGAAGAGCGGCTGCAGCGAGGCCACCGTCTCGCCCGGCTCGAACCGGTACATCAGCGCATCGTAGGGGTGCGCCTGGTAGCCGATGCACTCGGCCATCTCGCGGTTGAGCGCCACGGTCTCTTCGAGCGTGGGCACGAAGGCGGCGAAGTTGCTCTCGGCGCGCGCGTGCGCCCACACCTCGTGGCCGATGGCGCCGAGTTCTGCCCGTTTCGCCACGAGCGCGCCGGGAATCCGCAGGTGATAGTCGATGGCCTCGCGCGTCTGCGCGCACTGCGCGCGTTCGACAGCGTCGGCCGGGAGATGCGCGGTTTCAGCCTCCGCCTGGTCGAGCAGGCGCCGCGTGTCGTCCGACACCAGCAGGTCGCGGGCCATCACCGTGAGCGTGGCCTCCTGCTTCGCGCGGGTCTCGGCGCCGCCCGGCGGCATCATGGTGCGGGCGTCCCAGGCGAGAATCTGCTTGGCGTTGATGAGGTCGTTGACCTGTCCGATGCGTTCCAGAAATGCGGTGTAGCCCATCGTCTGCGAGACCTGCTTCCCGGCCGCCGCACGATTCGAGACGGCAGCGGACGCCGCTCACTGTATATTGTCGACCGGCGACACGCCAGCCGGCTTTTTGCGACCGGCCCCGAGAGGACGCATGCCCGACGCCCTGAGGTGGAACACCAGCGAGCTGGTCGAGATGGCCGTGGCCGGCCAGGTGAGCCAGCCGGCCGTGCGGCAGGGGGCCTATCTCCACTGGCCCGACGGCCGGGCCACGACCCTGCCCGGCATGTACGGCATCGTCTACAACGCGCGGGTGGGCGACCGGGCCTTCGGCTGGGCCGCCGACCATCTCGAACCGGGCGTGTCGATTGCCCACGCCGATGAACGCGCCGACTACGCCCTCCACTACCTGACCTGCATCGGCAACGAGGCCGAGGTCACAAGCGGCCTGGCGCGCGGCGCCCGCGGCATCGTGACCGGCGAACACGCGCGGCTGCTCGTGGACTTCGCCCCCGATGTCCTCGAGCGCCTGACCATCGGCGACACGGTCCAGATCCGGGCCACCGGCCGCGGCCTGCGCCTGGAGGGCCATCCCGCCCTCGAGTTCAAGAAGACCAGCCCGGCGCTCGCCGACGCGTTCGGTCTGCGCGTCGAGGGCGGGCGGGTCATCTGCCCGGTGGCGATGGAACTGCCGGCGCGCATCATGGGCTCGGGCGCCGAGCTCAACGCCGAGTTCGTCGATCAGGATCTGATGTCGGGCGACCGGGCGCTCATGGCCG
>JBIKUN010000040.1:0-29934 GCA_044347565.1 Vicinamibacterales bacterium
CTCACCGAGCGCCGAGGCTGGCTGTCGCGGTCGAGTCTCTATCGTTCGCTCGGGCCGGAGTTCGCGGAATCGGCCGACGCCCGCGCCGCCGAGCACGCGTCGATCGCGCAGGCCACGACCTTCGACGAGGTGAAGGCCTTCGGCGCCCGCACCGGCGTGGACTGGTACATCGCGGACGGCGCACCCGGCGCGGCCTGGCCCGAAGCCATCGCCCGGCACAGCGTCTTCACGGTCGGTGGCGTGCGCGTCTACGACCTGCGCTGAGGCGCGTTCGCTGCGTCCGGGATCGACGGGATGAGCGTGGCATCCATCATCCAGTGCGTGTACGGCACCCAGCGGCGGTGGCGCAGCACGCCGGTCACCTCGGTGAAGGTGCCGCGCAGCAGCGCCGCATAGGCCTCTCCCGTCCGCACGTGCTGACCGCGATCGCGGGCGATCAGGAAACGCGCCACCGGATGCTGGCCCTCGGCGAAGACCGGATCGGTCGACACGAAACGTCCGCCGTCACGCACGGCCAGCCGCGCCAGCGCCGCGAAGCGCCGCACCTCCTCGTCGTCGAGGTGGTGCAGCACGCCCGACGCGATGACGATGTCGAACGGGGCGTCGGCGACGACGTCGCGCTCGCCGAGCAGACCCGCAGTGAACCGGCCGCGGTGGCCGAATCGTGCCCGCGCGGCGGCAATGTAGTCGTCGCTGATGTCCCAGCCGTGGTAATCGAGGCCGTCGGGCAGATAGGCCAGCAGGTCGCCGGTGCCGCAGCCGATGTCGAGGATGCGCGCGCCGGGTGTGGCCCGCACCATGTGGCGGGCGAAATCGGTGCGGCCGACGTGGCCGCCCATGAGCCGCTGGAACGTGTCGTAGACGGCGGGGCTCGAGAGCACGGCCCGCAGCCCGGACGTGACTTGCGCCATGGTCAGTGAGGCCTCGTGATGCGGCACGACATCATGGGCCAGGCGTCGATGGTTGGTGCGACAGCGGCGGCAGCGGTAGACACGGGCACGCACATGTTACCGCCCGGCGTGCGCGCCCGTCCCCGCAAGTCGGATACACTTTCGCTGTCCCTCCTCCGACCGTTCCATGTGCGGCCTCGCCGGTTTCTGGCATCCCGATTCGCATCTTCCGGCCACCGGCCTGCACGAGGCCGCCGGCCGGATGACCGACGCGATCGTGCATCGCGGTCCTGACGACCGCGGCACGTGGGTGGACGAAGCCGCCGGCGTGGCTCTGGGCTTCCGCCGCCTCGCCATCCTGGACCTCTCGCCCGCCGGGCACCAGCCCATGCTGTCGCGCGACGAGCGCTTCGTCGTCACCTTCAACGGCGAGATCTACAACTACCAGGAACTGCGTCTCGAGCTCGAAGGGCTCGGCGCCCACTTCCGCGGCACGTCCGATACGGAGGTGATGCTCGCCGGCATCGAACGCTGGGGCCCCGAGGCCACCTTCGCCCGGCTCTGGGGCATGTTCGCGATCGTGCTGTGGGACCGGCAGGAGCGCACGCTCTGGATGGCGCGCGACCGGCTGGGCAAGAAGCCGCTGTACTACGGCTGGGCGAACGGCACGTTCCTCTGGGGCTCGGAGCTGAAGGCGCTGCGCGCGCATCCGGCGTGTCCCACGCGCATTTCACCGGCGGCGCAGGCCGCCTTCCTGCGTTTTGCCTACGTGCCCGGTCCGCAGTGCATCTACGAGGGCCTGCAGAAGCTGCTGCCGGGGTCGTACGCCCGCGTGAAGCCGGGCGAAGCGCCGCGGGTGACGCGCTACTGGGACCCGCGCGACGTGGTCGAGGCCGGCACGCGCCATCGCTCAAAACTCGACGACACGGCCGCGGTCGAGGAACTCGACCACCTGCTGCGCGATGCCACGCGCCGCCGCATGGTGGCGGATGTGCCGCTCGGCGCGTTTCTCTCGGGTGGCATCGATTCATCCACCGTGGTCTCGCTGATGCAGGCCGAGAGCACGCGTCCGGTGCGCACGTTCACGATCGGCTTCGACGAAGCGGGTTACGACGAAGCGCAGGACGCGAAGGCGGTCGCCGCGCACCTCGGCACCGCGCACACCGAGCTCTACGTCACGGCGGAAGAAGCGCGCGCGGTGATTCCGCGTCTCGGCCGGATGTTCGACGAGCCGTTCGCCGATTCCTCGCAGATCCCGACGTTCCTCGTGTCGCAGATGGCGCGGCGTGACGTGACGGTGGCGGTGTCGGGTGACGGCGGCGACGAAGTGTTCGGCGGCTACAACCGGTATCTCTTCGCGCCGCGCGTGGTCGCGCGCACGGCCGGCGTGCCCGCCTGGGCCCGCCGGAGCGCCGGGCACCTGCTCACGAGCGTGGCGCCGTCCACGTGGGATACGGTCGGCCGCATCGGTGGCCGCGTCTCCGGGGCGCTGCGGCAGAAGGCGCTCGGCGACAAGCTGCACAAGCTCGGCACGGCCATCGCCGCGCCGGCGCCAGACGACCTGTATCTCTCGCTCGTCTCGCAGTGGCAGACGCCGCCGACCATCGCGCCGGAAGGGGAGGCGAGTGCGCTGCTGCACGACGATCGCGTGCACGCCGTCGCGCCGGGCTTCGTCGAGCGCATGATGCTGCTCGACACGATGACGTACCTACCCGACGACATCCTCGCGAAGGTCGATCGCGCCAGCATGGCCGTGAGTCTCGAAGCACGGGCGCCGCTGCTCGATCACCGCGTGGTCGAGTGGGCGTGGCGGCAGCCGATCGAGCGCCGCATCCGCGCCGGTCAGGGCAAGTGGGCGCTGCGGCAGGTGCTTCGGAAGTACGTGCCCGACACGCTCGTGGACCGGCCGAAGGCCGGCTTTGCGATTCCCGTGCATGCGTGGCTGCGCGGACCGCTGCGCCCGTGGGCGGAAGCGCTGCTCACCGAAAGGGCGCTGCGCGAGGCCGCGCTCGAGCCGGCGCCGATCCGGCGCGCGTGGCTGGCACACGTGTCAGGGCAGGCGAACCATCTGCCGCGCCTGTGGACGGTGCTGATGTGGCAGGCCTGGCGGGCCGACGCTTAGAACGGCGGCGCCGTCAGCCCGCGCACCGACACTTCACGACGCAGCAACTGCGGGTTGATCGACGCACACGGGATCAGGAACCCCGAGGCATCCATGTTGTGCCGTGCGCCGGGCTGCAGATCCTCCACGAAGTAGAGGATGCTCGCGAACGGGTCCGGCGATGTCTGGGTGCGGAATGCGGCGAACTTGAGCGTGACATGCACGGGCACGCTGTTGTTGTTCGACACCACCCCGGTGACGCGGCAGCAGCACGCGCTGGCGTCACCGGCCAGCGTGGGCTGCAGCGCCACGCTCGTGAGTGTCACGTCGGCAAGCGAGGGACCCGACGGCGTGCCCTCGCAGCCGGCGAGCACGCCGCACGAAGCCACGACGGCCAGCAGCCACAGATGCAGCGAGAGGGGCGTCGAATTCATGGATCCTCGCGTCGATGTGGTGGCAGCCTAGCGGCTCGAGACGCTCAGGTCGAGACCGATGAACGCCGTGTAGGACGAGGTCACGCCGCTGTCGTTCAGCGGAAAGAGCACGCCGGCCGTGATGAGCGCCTTGCCCGCCACGTTGTACTTCAGGGCCGCGGCACCGCGCAGCAGGTTGGTGCCGCCGACATCGAACACGGGTTCGGCCGCGGTGTACTGCTGGGCGACAATCACGTTGCCGACAGGGCCGGAGACCGTGAGCGGGCCGCTCCTGAGCTCGCTGAAGCCGTTGACGGCTTCGCTCACGTACTGGCCGAAGAATTCGAGCGACGCGGTGAGCTTCTTGCTCGACAGCAGCGCGGCATCGAGGGCGACGCCGTAGTCGCCCTGGTCGGTCAGGCCGCCGATGCGATAGCCGCCGTTGACGTTGAGCGAAACGGCGGACGTGAGCGCCGCGGACACGGCGATGCCGGCACGCGTACTCGACTTCCCGGTGCCGAGGAAGTTGTCGGCGTCTCCGGTGGCCAGGCGCGTGTCGAGAATGACGGCGGCCCGCTGCGTGGGCCGGCTGCCGAACGCGTATTTCGCGCGCAGGGTGATGTCGCCGAGGCCCGACGTCGACACCGAACCACGGTTGGGCGTCCCGAGTGGCGGATCGAAGTTCGTGCCGGCGGGTGCGCCGAAAAAGGCCCGGTCACTGGCATTCACCCCGAAGCTGCGCGTGATGTCGTAGTCCCAGTAACGGCGGGCGTCGATATCGACCGTGGAGAAGGGAACGACGATGCCTACATCGAGCGACCGCGTGATGCCATACGAGAAGAGTGCGTTTACGGTCGACACGGTGGGCGTGACCGTGAGGTACTCCTCGATGAACTGATTGACGTTGTTGTCGAGGAAACGCACGCGGTTCTCGAACAGCAGGATGCCCTCCTCGTTCAGGTCGGTTCCCAGGAACTTCGTGTACTTGCTGCTCGTGAAGTTGAGGCCGGCGTTGAACACGCCCTTGCCGTTCGTCAGCGGACGCTCGATGAACAGCGGGCCGAAGCTCTGGCTGCGCAGTGTGCGTTCACCGGTCTGGGCGTCGACTTCGTAGGTGAATCCGGCCGACGAGGCGCCCACCGGCGCCGTGGCGATTCCGAGTGCGATGCTCTTCGAGAATTCGTCGACGAGCGTCTCGGTGCGGCCGGCGGCAGCAGGCCGACCGACCGTGTCGACCAAGCGGTTCGCAATGAGCTGCGTGAAGAGTGCCTTGGCGGATCCCGGCGCGGGAGTCTGGGCGCCAGCCGGAAGGGCTGCCGCCAGCAGGGCGATGCAGGCACCGCCGACCAGCCGCGAAAGGGGCGGTGCAACCGAGGTCCGGATCCACATAATCGTCTGCTCCGAAAGAATGCCGGGCCAGGGGCCCCGGCGGACGCTGAATTCTACATCCGCTTTACCGCAGGTTTTCGACGTTGGCGATGGCCCAGCCTGTCGCCCGGCGCGCAAACGTGAATCGATAGGAACGTCTTTCCGTAGTAGCGGCATTGGCGCGAAGTTCCCTCAGCGACACCAACACCTGGGCCGTGGCCTCTGCGGTGTCGCCGCTGATGCTCAGGTCGGTGCCCTGCAGCAGCCACCCGAGCTGGCTGTAGCTCTGGAACACACTGCGGTAAGAACTCTCGATACTGCGCGACATCGCCGGCCACGCCGCCTTCATGGCGTTGACGTCGCGTCCCTGATAGGCGGCGCCGAAGAGTCCGATGAGCGACCGCAGGCGGGACTCATCGAGCTGGCGCTGGATGGCCGGCGCGTCCGGCGGCGACGCCCCCGGCAGCGGCCGCGAGTACGGTGCGACCACGAGGGGAACCGGGGCGGGCGTCGTGGGCTCGACCGGCGGGGACGGTACGCTGTCTTCAGCCTCTGCCGGTGTGGTGGCCGGGTCTTCCAGTGCGGCGGTGCCGCCGGATGCCGGTCTGGTCGGGGTCCCGGACCCACGCCGCGACCGCTCGGGGAGGGCCTCGCGCCCCGGGCTCTTCGTGACCTCTGGCCGTGGGCCGGGCTTCACGCCGTCCGATGAGGGGAGCGTGGGCGCTGCTGTCGTGCCACCCGAAGGGGCGACGCTGCCGCTGGTCGTCTCTGCGGCCAGAGCGCCGCCGGCCGGCTTGGCTGTTGCACCGCCCCTCGTTTCACCCGGACTCCCCGTCACATCCCCTGCTGTCGCCGGCGGGAAGGGACCGGCGTTCTGCGCCGCGTCTGGCGCCGGAGTCGTGGGAGGCGGCGAGCCGGCCGGCCACAGCCATATGGCCAGCATCAGCGTGGCAGCCGCGGCGAGTCCGCCGAGGGTCGCACGGCTTGACGCGAGCGCCTTCACCCGGGCGGTGAGCGCGGCCACACGTTCCCGGCGGAGGGCCTCTCGCTGTTCGCGCTGCACCGTGCCGAGAAGCGCGGTGACGTCGGCGTCGCCGGCGTCGAGTGCGCCGAGTACGGTGAGTGCCTCATCGAAGCGGCCGGCCGCCGCGGCAGCTTCCGCCCGCCGCAGCGCCTCACGCAGGGCCGCGTCCCGTTTCCGCCCCTCGGCGATCGCCACGGTGAGCGCTGCCGCCCGGGCATCGCCCGGCCGGGCCGTGGCCACGTCAGCCACTTTCGCTGCCGCGGCATCGAACTTTCGCTCGCTGAGCAGCTGCGCCCCGGCGGTCAGCGCGTCGTCGAGCGCTTTCTGTCGCGCCGCTTCGGCGAGCGCGGCGTCGATGGATGGCTTGAGGGCGGCGGCGTCGGCGTTGCCAGGGTCGAGTCGCAGCAGCTCGGTGAGGGCCTCGCGGCGCGCCGCGAGCGGCGTGTCTGTGGACCCCGCGGCCGCGACCAGCGTCTCGATGCGGCGGGCTCGCTCTTCAGCGGCACGCTGGCGGGCCGCCGCTTCCCGCTCGCGGGCCTCGGCTTCGCGCTGGCGGGCCGCCTCCTCCCGCTGCCGGGCCTCCTCCTGCCGGGCCCGTTCCGCCTCCTCGCGGGCCAGGGCGTCGGCGGCGCGGCGCTCTTCCGCGCGGGCGGCCTCGAGCGCGGCCAGGCGAGCGGCCAGGCCGGACGCATCCGGCACACGCGCGCGCACGCCGTCGAGGGTGGCGGCCGCGCCGTCGAGATCGCCGGCGGCCAGCTGCGCATCGCACGACGTCAGCTCGTCGTGCACCCACGCCTGCTCGCTGGCTTCGGCCTCATCGAGGGCCTTGCGCAGTGCGTGCAACTCCGTGTCGGCCGGGCGAATGATGACGGCCGTCTCGGCCAGGTCGCGCGCCTTCTTCAGGTCGTGGGCGTCGAAGTGTTCCCGCGCCAGCACGATTGTCTGGTCGAAGCGTTCGAGGTCGGCGGCCCGGGCATCCACCCTGGCGGCGATGTCGTGGACGGTCGGCGACTCGGGCGCCAGCGCCGCCGCCGCGTCGAGCGCCGCCCGCGCGTCATCGAGGCGATCGGCGCGCAGGGCCTCCTGCGCCTGGCCCACCCGCGAGGCCACGCGGGCCTTGTCGCGGGCCGCGGTGGCGCGCTGCAGCAGGTCGAGCGCCGAGATGTTCGCCCCCTCGAGCGCGAGGGCCTGCTCGGCGTGGCGAACGGCGGATTCGAACTGCCCGGTGGCCATGGCGGCCTCGCCGGCCGCCAGCGCCGCGCCGAGGGCCCGGCGGGTGTCGGCCCCCACCGCCTTGCTGTCGGTGCCGGCGCCGCCGGCCGCGCGCCCGATGATGGTCTTGTCGAGGTCGAGCGGCACGCCGGCCTCGGCCTCGTCATCGTCCTCGAGCGGGCGTCGCAGCTTCGCCAGATCACGCTTGAGCTGCGCCAGGTCCTGGTAACGCGCGCCCGGGTCCTTGGCCAGGCAGCGGTCCACCACGGCCTGGACGGCGGGGTCGAGCCCGGGGCACCGCGCGGCCAGCGGTTCGGGCTGCCCATGCACGATCGCGAACATGGCGGTGGTCAGGTCGCCCTTGAACGCCTGATCGTAGGTGAGCACTTCGTGGAGCACGGCGCCCACGGCGAACACGTCGCTGCGGTGATCGACCGGCTGGCCCGTGATCTGCTCCGGTGACATGTAATTCACCGTGCCGACGATCATCCCTTTCTGCGTCCGGTCGGTGCCGCGCAGCTTCGCGATGCCGAAGTCGAGCACCTTCACCATGCCCGACGTGGTCACCATCAGGTTGGCCGGCTTGACGTCGCGGTGTACCAGGTGCGCCTTGTGCGCATGCCCGAGCCCGGCGCAGACCTCTTCGATGAGGCGGATGCGGCGCGCCAGGCTGAGCGGCACCTTGCGACGGATGAGCTCGGCGAGCGAATGGCCCGCCACGTATTCCATGGCGATGTACGGCTTCTGGTCGTGCGTGCCGTACTCGTAGATTGTGACGATGTTCGGATGGGTGAGCTTGGCGACGTTGCGCGCTTCTTCTTCGAAGCGGCCGAGCAGCTCGTCGCTGTCGAAACCGTCGCGCAGCAGCTTGATGGCGACGAGCCGGTCGAGCTTTTCGTCGCGCGCAAGGAACACCTCACCCATGCCGCCGGCCGCGATGGGCTGGACGACCGTGTAGCGGGCGATGGAGGACGGGATGCTCACGGATCGGAACCGCTCCGGCTGGTGCCGGGAGTTCCCAGATTCTAGTGCGACTTGGGCCGCGTGCGGGCACGATGTCCGCATCTTGATGTAAGGTTCCGAAAGCGATGCCGGATACCGCCAACCTGAACGGGCCGCAGGTGCAGATCGATGCACACGGCATCACGCACGTCGGCCGCGTGCGCCAGTCGAACGAAGACGCCCTGGCGTTCGACACCGCGGCCGGCGTGTTCGTGGTGGCCGACGGGATGGGCGGCCACTCCGCGGGCGAGGTCGCCTCGCGTCTGGCTGTGGACACGGTCTGCGAGTTCCTGGCCCGCAGCCGCGCCGACGACGGGCTGACCTGGCCGTTCGGCGTCGATGCCGCGCTATCCGTCGAGGGCAACCGGCTCGCCACCGCCGTCCGCCTGGCCAACCGGCGCGTGTTCGCCGCTGCCGAGGCCCAGCCGGACCGGGCCGGCATGGGCACGACGGTCGTGGCGGCCACGCTCACCGCCGACCTCCTGACCGTCTGCAGCGTCGGCGACAGCCGTCTCTACAGCTTCCGCGATGGCCGGCTGACCCAGCTCACCCGCGACGACACCTGGATCGCGGCCCTGATGGCGCAGGATGCCACCGCCGACCCGGCGGCCCTCGAGCACCACCCTCTGCGCCACATGCTGACCGAGGCCGTCGGCACCCAGCAGGACGTGCGCGTGGGTGTGCAGGAGCATACGATCGCCCCCGGGGAACTGCTGCTGCTCTGCAGCGACGGCCTGCATTCAACGGTGGCTGATGCCGAGATCGCCCGCCTGCTGACGGGGCTCGCGGACCCGGAGCACGCCTGCCAGGCGCTCATCGAAGCCGCTCTGGCGACGGGTGCCCGCGACAACGTGACGGCCCTCGTCGTCCGACGACGCTAACCCCCGTGTGACCCTGTCGGCGACACGTCGGGCCGGGGCTGGCCGTCGTGCCCGCTCTCTACGGCTCTGCTACAATCCGCCCCGGTTCGCCGTCGAAACCGCGGATTCTGGCCGATCACCGGTAGTGGTTCGGCAGGATTCGTGGGGCCGCCACCGCCGGCGGGTTACGGGAGGACGCATGACGAGGACGATGGCTAGTGCCACGACGCGCCGCCTTGGCGCCTGGGTGGTGTCGTTGGCGGCGCTTGCGCCAATCAATGCCGCTGCGCAGGCACCCGCGCCGGCCAATCCACCGAATCAGCCCGTCATCGTGAAGTTTCCGCAGGCCGGCGTGGGGCTCGTCGAGGCGGTCCGCCTGACGCTCGACAACCAGCCCTCGATCGACCTCGCGGAAGCGGGCGTCGAGCGCCAGGAAGGGGTGGTGCAGGAGCAGACCGGCGCATTCGACTGGACGCTCTCGTCTCGTCTGTTCTACAGCTACCGCCAGCAGGAACTGCCAGAGGCGCGCAAGGAAATCGAGCGCAACAAACGGGCGCAGCTTCGCAAGAACGTCGAACAGAACCGGGAGACGGTGCGGAAGACCCAGGTGCTGCTCGACAACCTCCGCCTCGTGCCCACCGGTGCCACGGCCACCCCGCAGGCGCAGATCGATGCGATCGGGGCCGTCGACCCGCAGATCGCCGCCGAACTACGCATCATCGATGCCCTTATCGCCGGCACCACCAATGCGCAGACGCGTGACCAGTTGCTCGGCGTGCGCCGCGACCTCGTGTCGCGCCTGACCGACAGCCTCAACACGGGGCTGACCGAGGCGGTCACCGGATTCCGGACGGCGGAACGGACTCTGGCCGACCTCGGCGAAGCGCCGAGTGACGAGTACTTCTACCAGGGCAATCTGTCGGTGCAGATGAGCAAGGCCTTCCGTAACGGCATCCAGTTCACGCCGTTCCTGCAGACCGGCTTCGAAGGCTCGAACTTCCTCGACAAACCGCGCTCAGCGGATTTCGGCGGCAAGGGCATCGAGCCCATCTACACGACGAAGATCGGCGGCAGCCTGATGTTGCCGCTGGCTCGCGGCCGCGGCGGTGTGGCCACGGGCGGCGCCGAGCGCGCCGCCCGCATCGAAGTTGACGCGACGCGCCTCGCGCTGCGGCATCAGGCCGACACGAGCGCGCTCGAGACGGCGCGTGCCTACTGGGACCTGCGCGCGGCCCAGCTGAACGTCGAGATTGCCGAACGGTCGCTCAAGAACCAGCAGCGCATGGTGGAACTGACGCGTGCGCAGGCGTCTGCCGGCACCATTCCGGGCATCGAAACATCGCGCGTCCAGGCGAGTGAAGCGCGCTCGCGCGCCAGGTTCGAAGATGCCAGCCGCGTGTTCCAGGAAGCCCAGGTGCGGCTGTCCGAGGTGATGGGCGTGGCCGTGTCGGACGACCCGGCCACACTGCCGCGCGCGGCCGACGATTTCCCGGCGGCGCCAGCGCCGACCGATGTGGCGGCTCCGGCGGTGGCCGGTCTTGCGACGGGCGCCTCCTCCCGCCGCAACGATCTGCAGGCGGCGGTGGTGTCCGAGCAGGCCGGCCGCGCTCTGGAAGACACCGCCCGCACGTTCACGCGACCGCGCCTGGACCTGCAGACCAAGGTCTGGTGGACCGCGCTCGATGACCTCGTCAACTTCGAGGACGACCCCGACCCGACCAAGAAGCGTATTCGCGTCGAGGAATCGCTGACCGGGGCCATCGATCGCTGGGTGGGCCCGAGCGTCGAAGCGTCCCTCGACTACGAACGTCCATTTGGCAACAATCAGGCGGAGGGACGCCTGGCGCAGCAGCGCGCCGAGGTGCGGCGCCGCGAAATCGCCGCCGCCGACCTGCGCCGCGTCGTGCGCCTCGGGATCGTGCGCAGCGCGCGGTCACTCGCTGAATCGATCGACCGCGTGCGGGCCGCCGAGGACGCCGTGCGGTTCTACGACCAGACGATTCAAGGCGACTTCGAGCGCTTCCGTTCCGGCGACCTGACCCTGCTCGACGTCATCATCACCGAAGAGCAGCAGATCGATGCCCTGCTGTCGCTCGTCGGGGCGGGCCGCGGCGGCGCCCGGCGCAGCGCCGCGCGGCGCTTCGAGGCCGGCCAGATCCTCACCCACGAGGCTGGCAAGCCGCCGGTCATCGACCGCGGCGGACTCACCACCGTGCCGGGCACCGGCGGGGGGCGCTGAGCCGTGTTCCCCAGCCGTCTGCCGACGATGACGCGCCTGCGCCGGTACTTCGGGGTCGCACTGGTAGCTGCCGCCTGCGCGCGGCCGGCCACCGGGCAGGAGCTCCGCGTGCCGGGCGCCGACTTCCTCGTGCCGCAGATCGAAGTCGAGCCGGCGCCGCCGCTGCCGCGTCCGGCGGTGACGCTGGCCGATGCCGTGCGCTACACCGTGCAGCAGAACCCCGAAGTGCGGCGCGGGCGACAGGCGCTGGCAACAGCGACGTCACGCCTGCAGCAGGCCCGCGGGGCCTTCGACTACACGCTCAAGGTCAAGCCGGGCTACCGGTATCTCTACAATGAGATTCCGCCGTTCCTGCGCAGCAGCGAAGCCGACAAGCGCCAGCAGCTCCTCATCACCTACTTCAAGTTCGACGAGCTCAATCGCGCGCTGCTGGCCCAGCTCCAGGACCTGTCGATCGTGGCGCCCAGTTGCCCGATCGGGTTCCGGCTGCCAGGCCAGGAGAACGATCCGTTCCTGCTCGACCGTCTCGACCCGACCGAGTCGCAGCTGCGGGCCATCGAACGCGACCTGCAGTCACCGGGCGGCGCGGCGCTCGAGGCATCACTCGGGATCGTCCGGCTTCGTGACATCTGCGACCCGTCGCCGCTCACGAAGTTCCAGTCTCCCGAGACTGCACGGCTGTTCTGGACGGCCGTGGCGCCGCTCTCGAACGTGCCGTTCAACAACATCCTGGACACGTTCACGCAGTTCCCTCGCGAGAACGTGCAGCACGCCTACGAGATTTCCGAAGCCGTCGCGACCCGGGCGCTGCAGGCGTACGAACGCCTCGGCGCCCTGCCCGACGACGAGGTGCGGAAAAATCAGTACCTTGAACTCTCGATCGGCAAGCTGTTCCGAACCGGCATCAGCACCACCCTGCAGGGACGCTACGAAGCCGAAGAGCGGAACTTCCACGAGAAGTCGCTCGACCCGGCCTTCGGCGGCCTGACCGTGAATCCACGGTTCCCGTCGAACGTGTCGTTCACCACCAACGTGCCGCTGCTGAAGCGCCGCGGCGCGGTGGCCGTCGCTGCCTCCGAGCGGGCGGCGCGGCTGTCCATCGACGCCCAACGCGCGCAGCTGCGTCACGTGCTCGCCTCCGAGGTGTTCCGTACCGTCTTCGCCTATCTGAGCCTCCAGGCGAATCAGCAGGCCCTGACGTTCCTCGAGGAATCGGCGGCGCGGCAGGCCCAGCTCGTCGAGCTGACGCAGGCACGTTTCAAGGCCGGGGACATCGTGCGCATGGACGTCGACCGCGTGATGGCCCGTCAGGCCCGCGTGCGCAGCAGCGTCGCCAACGCGCGCGCCAATCTCGTGAACGCGCAGATCGCGCTCGCCCGGGCGATGGGCGTGGACCTCGACGCCGCCGCGGCGCTGCCCACCGCGGCCGATTCGCTGCCGGTGGCCACCGGCCGTCCGGCGGCGGCCACGCCAGCCTCGATCGATGCCGCGCTCGGCGCCCGTCAGGACCTGCGGAGCCTCGATCGTCTCAAGCAGGCCTCCCAGGCCCTCGCCGACGGCGCCTCGGCCGACCTTCGCAATACGCTCGACTTCAGCATCACGGGCGGGCTGTCGACGCTCTACGAGAGCCCGTTCTACCGCTTCCTGCCCGACGAGCAGGACCCGCTGCTGCTCGAGCCGCGCATCGGCTTCAACACCGAGGACATCAAGCCCACCGCGCCGCGCAAGACGCCGGTGCGCTACTACAGCCACGAAGGCTTCGTGCGCTCGATTCGCGCCGAGTGGCAGCCGTTCGTGCAGACCTCGCTGTCGCTGCGCTGGCCCTTCGGCAACAACGTCGCCAAGGGCCGGTTCGCCCAGGCGCGGGCCTCGCTCAGCCAGAGCCACATCCGCCAGCTCGATGTCGACCGCCGCATCCGCACCGGTGTCGTCAACAGTCGCGGTGTGGTCGAGCGGGCGGCCGCGGGCCTGGCCCGGGCGGAAGAGAGCCTGGGCTATCTGCGCACCGTGCATCAGGGCACGCTCGAGCGTTTCCGGCAGGGGGATGTGACCCTGATCGATACGCTCGTCACCGAAGAGGATCTGACCCAGGTGCAGATTCAGATGGCGCAGGCGTGGCTGGGCTATGCCGGCGCGCTGGCCCGGCTGCAGTTTGAACAGGGCGCGCTCGTGGTGTTCGACGACATCGAAGGCCGGGGCGAGTCGCTGCGCTTCGACCCCTCGATCTTCCGCGTGCGATAGGACTCACGGTCAGCCTCGCGGGCCGCTGGCACGCGGGAGGGACGTCTCGATGAGCGACCAGAACCCACTCTTCCGCAAGGCCGCACTCGACAAGCTCTCATCGCCCGAGCGTCTCGACGTGCTGATGCAGGTCACGTCGCCCAAGGGCTGGCTCGCGCTTGCGACCATGGGCGGACTGCTGGCCGGCGTGATCGTGTGGAGCATCATCGGGTCGATCCCGACCCGCATCAACGGCCAGGGCATGCTCATCCGCGGCGGCGCCCTGCGCGAGATCAAGGCCGGCGGCACCGGCGTGATCGAAGAGCTCACGCTCACGCAGGGCGGCACCGTCGCGATCAACCAGCTGGTGGGCCGGATCCGTCGTCCCGATGTTCGCGCCGGCACCGCCGAGACGGCGATCACCGCGAGCCGGCTGGCGGTGGAAGCCAGGGCCACGGAGGCCGAACACCGCGCCACCCAGGGCGGCCTGCGGGCGCAGATCCTGAACACCGAAGAAGAGATCGGCCGCACGCAGAGCCAGCTGGCGAAGGCCGAGGAAGAAGTGGGGCTGCGCCGTGACCAGTTCGAACGTGGGCTGTCGACGCGCATCCAGGTGGCCCAGGCAGAACAGCAGGTCGAGTCCGTGCGCGCCCGCATCGCGTCGCTCCAGGGACAGATTCGCCAGAATCGCGCGCAGATATCGTCGCTCGAGCAGCAGATCCGCGCCGCCGCCCTGCGCGCCAGCGGCGCGCAGGGCGAAGTGCGCACGAGCCAGGTGCAGGAGGAGATGGTGTCGCAGGTGAAGAGCGAGGTCGCCGGCCGCATCATCGAACTCCGCGTGAAGCCCGGTGATGCCGTCCAGCCGGGGCAGACCCTGGCCATCGTCGAGCCCCTCGATGGCCCGATGCAGACGATTCTCTACGTCGATTCGCGGACTGCCCGCCAGATTCGGCCCGGCATGGAAGCGCAGATTTCGCCCACCGAAATCCGCCGCGAAGAGTTCGGCTACATCAAGGGCACGGTCGCGGAAGTCGGGGCGGCTCCTGTCACGCTGCAGAAGATGCAGTCGGATCTGGCCAATCAGGCGCTGGCGCAGGAGATCTACGGCAAGGTGGCGCCGATCGAGATCCGCGCCGAGATTGCCCTCGACACGGCCACCCCGTCGGGCTTCGCGTGGTCGACGTCCGAGGGGCCGCCATTTTCGATCAGCGGCAACTCCCGCATCAACGTCGATGTCGTGGTCGACCGTCGCCCGCCCTACACCTACGTCATCCCGATGATCAGGCGCACGCTCGGCGCCTCCTAGCCAAGCCGCCGGTCTCCGAGTCCGTCCGTGAGCGTGTCCCCCGCCCCCGTGCCTGCCGGTCCGCCGCCCGAGGCGCCGCCGTCGCTGCCGAAGCCGCCGCGTCGCCGCGTGCGCACGCCGACCATTCTGCAGATGGAGGCGGTCGAATGCGGGGCCGCGGCGCTCGCCAAGATCCTCGCGTACTACGAGCTGTTCGTCCCGCTCGAAGAACTGCGCCAGGAGTGCGGCGTGTCGCGTGACGGCTCGAAAGCCAGCAACGTGCTGCGCGCCGCCCGCAAGTACCACCTCGAGTCGAAGGGCTACAAGTACGGAACGCTCGACAAACTCTACGAACTGACCTTCCCGGTCATCCTGTTCTGGAACTTCAACCACTTCGTGGTGCTCGACGGGTTCGACGGGAAGCAGGCCTACCTGAACGATCCGGCACAGGGGCCGCGCACCGTGTCGCTCGAGGAACTCGACGGTTCCTACTCGGGTGTGGTGCTGACCTTCGCGCCCGGCAAGGACTTCAAGAAGGGCGGCGCCCGGCCCAGCCTGCTGGCGGCGCTGCGCCGCCGTCTGGTGGGATCCGAGGGCGCCCTGCTGTACGTGGTGTTGTGCGGGCTGATGCTCGTCATTCCCGGGCTGGTCATTCCCACGTTCACCCGGGTCTTCATCGACGACTTCCTGGTCAAGGGCCAGCAGTGGATCGTCGCCCAGCTGCTGTGGTTCATGGGCGGCGCGATTGTCGTGCAGGGCGTGCTGACGTGGCTGCAGCAGTACTACCTGCTGCGTCTCGAGTCGAAGCTGGCACTCGGCACCTCCAGTACGTTCTTCAACCACATCCTGCGCCTGCCGGCCGCCTACTTCAGCCAGCGCTACGCCGGGGAGATCGGCTCGCGCGTCGCCATCAACGACAAGGTCGCCGACGTCGTCTCCGGCAAGCTGGCGACCACGGTCATCGACGGCATGATGACGGTGTTCTACGCCGCGTTGATGCTGTGGTACGACGTCACACTCACCCTCGCCGTCATGGCGGTGGCGCTCTGCAACGTCGGCGCGGTGAAGTTCGCCGGCCGCGTGCGCGCCGATGCCAGCCGCCGTCTCACCCAGGACAAGGGCAAGCTCATGGGCACGGCCATGGGCGGCCTGCAGATGATCGAGACGTTGAAGGCCACCGGCTCCGAGAACGAGTTCTACGGCCGCTGGGCCGGGTATCACGCCAAGGCCATGAACACCGAGCAACAGCTCGGCTCGTTGTCGCAGTGGGTGGCCACGGTGCCGCCGTTCGTGCAGACCGCGTCGGTCGCCACGGTGCTCGTGATGGGCGGCCTCAAGGTGATGAACGGCGACTTCACCGTCGGCATGCTGGTGGCCTACCAGACGCTGCTTGCGAGCTTCACGCGCCCGCTCAACAGCTTCGTGCAGTTCGGATCGACGCTGCAGGAGCTGCAGGCCGACATGAACCGGCTCGATGACGTCCTGCGCTATCCGCAGGATGCGCAGTACCGGCAGGAGCCATCCGCCGTGACGTTCGACGCCAAGGTCCTCAAGTTGTCCGGACGGGTCGAATTGAAGGGTGTGACGTTCGGCTACAGCCCGCTCGATCCTCCGCTCATCCAGGACTTCAATCTCACCGTCGAACCCGGCCGCCGCGTTGCCCTCGTCGGCGGCAGCGGCTCGGGCAAGTCGACCGTCGCAAAGATGGTGTCGGGCCTCTACGAGCCGTGGTCGGGCGAGGTGCTGTTCGACGGCGTGGCGCGCCGCCAGATTCCGAAGACCCTGCTGTCGAACTCGATCGGCGTGGTCGACCAGGAGGTGTTCCTCTTCGGAGGCACCGTGACGCAGAACGTGTCCATGTGGGACCCGACGATCACCGCGCAGCGCGTCAGCCATGCGGCCCGCGACGCTCAGATCGATGAGGTCATCGTGGCCCGCGAGGGCAACTACCAGTCGCTCGTGCAGGAAGGCGGGGGCAATTTCAGCGGCGGCCAGTGCCAGCGCCTCGAGATTGCCCGGGCGCTCGTGGGCGAGCCCTCGATCATGATTCTGGACGAGGCGACCAGCGCGCTCGATCCGGCCACCGAGGTGGCGGTGACCGAGGCCCTCGGCCGCCGCGGCTGCACCTGCATCATCATCGCCCACCGCCTGAGCACGATCCGCGACTGCGACGAGATCGTGGTGATGCACCGCGGGAAGATCGTGCAGCGCGGCACCCACGACAGCATGATTCACGTCGACGGGCCGTACAAACAGCTCGTCGCGCACTGACGACCTGATACATCGGACCCTCGCCGTGCAGTTCAGCCTTCGCATCGTGTCATCGGACGACAGCCGCCGGGTCGGCCAGGACATCGTCCTGTCGGGGCCCGCCGTGATCGGCCGCGAGACGAGCGCCGACATCGTGCTCGACGACAGCAGCGTGTCGCGCCGGCATGCCTCCATTACCGCCGGGTTCGGCGGCTTCGAGCTGAAGGATCTGCAGAGCGGCAACGGCGTCTGGCTCGGTGAGCGGCGCGTGGCCGGGGCGGTGCTGGCGCCCGGGCAGACCTTCCGGATCGGCGGCACGACCTTCGAGTGCGTCGCTGCCGGCCCCCCCACGGTTGGCGAGAGCGACCGCACGGTCATCCTGCCGCGTCCCGTCGCCGGGGCGCCGAACGTCGTCCCGACGGCGCTCGAGCGGATCGTGTTGCGGGTCGTGCAGGGCACTGAAACGCTCCTGGCTGGCACTGAGGTCACGATTGCTGCTCAGGCTGGCGTGCTCGGCCGGAGTGGCGATTGCGCGCTCGTCGTCGACGAACGTGACGTCTCGCGCCGGCACGTCGAGCTGAGGCTCATCGCCGGCGGTCTCCTCGTCACCGATCTCGACAGTGCCGGCGGCACGTGGGTGGACGGCCGCCAGATCTCAGCCGAGGTCCTCCGCCCCGGCGGACGCCTCCGCCTGGGCGCCCGTGTCGAGTTCGAGTTCGCGCCGCTCGTCGCCGAACCGGCGGCCGTGGCGGCGGTTGCAGTGCCGCCGGCCGCCCCGGCCCCGGGCGCAGACGCCGTGCCGGCGCCCGCCGCGTCACCCGCCGCGTCCGTTACGCGCTCCCCGGAGGCGCGCGTGGCGGCCGAGTCGCCGTCGCAGTTCCTGCGCGCCTTCGCACCGGCGGCGTCCGGGGACGCGCTGGCCACGGCGATGCTGCCGGTCGGCGAGGCCGACTTCGCGCGCACCGTGTTCGTGCCGGCGCCGGCGCCAGCCGCCGTTCGCCAGGGGCTCGAGGCCGAAGGCGAACTCGTCGAAGTGAGCGCGCAGGCGCCCTTTCTGCTGTCGGACCCGGACGTCTGCTACTTCGTGGTGACGGGCGGACTGCTCGTGTTCACCGTGCCGCTCGACAAAGGGCAGCCGGCCGGCATCCGGACCCACTTCCTCGGCGTGCTGGCGGGGCAGTGCGCCTTCGGCTTCGACCTCACGCCGCATGCCACAGGCTTCCTCGCGGTCGCCCGTCCAGAGACGACCGTGCGGCGGATCCCGATGGCGCGCCTGCGCGAGCTCGGCGCGCAGCCGGCGAGTGCATCGGCGGTCGTCACCGTGGTCGATGCCTGGATTACCGGGCTCTCCAGGAGCCTTGTCCGCGACTTCAACCCGTCGCCGGGCACTCCCGCGAAACTGATCGCCGGCCAGATGGTGACGCTGCAGGCCGACCAGCGCTCGGCGTCGGCCGACGGCGTGGTCTGGATCGACATCGCCAGCCGCGGGGTGCTGTTCGACGAACTCGTGACGCCGGACTTTGCGCGCCGCAGTGCGCCGTTCCCGGTCACGCCCCATTCGTGGGTGCAGCCATCCTCGGCCGAGTTTGGCGACACCGTCGTGCGGCCGGCGCCGACGCCGCGGCTCATCGCCCATCCCGACCTCTGGTATGGCCTGTCGGTCTTCCACGACGTGGTGTGCGAATGCGAGTTCCTGAGCAAGAAGCTCGCGGCACTCGATGAGTACGAGCGGCAGCTCGAGAAAGCCAGGCACTCCCAGGCCGCGGAGAAGGCCGGCTACGAGGCCATCGGCGCCGTGATTCGCGGCGCCTCGGATACGCCGCGGGAGTTCATGGGGGCGGCCGCGGCCGAACCGGTGCTGCGCGCCTGTCAGCTCGTTGGCGAGGCGCTGCGGATTCCGGTGCGGCAACACCCGACGGCCGACGACGAGGCCTTGTCGTACGAAGAGCGCGTCAATGCGATCGCCAGCGCGTCGGGATTCCGCACCCGGTCGGTGGCGTTGCGTGACGACTGGTGGCGTCACGATCACGGCCCGTGTCTGGCCATGGTCGAGGCAACCAGGGAGCCGGTAGCCCTGTTGCCGCGCGGCGCCGGGGCCTACGAGGTCGTCAACCCCAAGGCGGGCACGCGCGCCGCGGTCACGCCGGAGGTGGCGGCGACGCTGGCGCCGTTCGCGCACGTGTTCTACCGGCCGTTCCCGCCCGGACCGGTGTCGGTGTCTGCGCTCGTGAAGTTCGGCGCCGAGGGCATCGGCTCCGACCTGCGGATGGTCGGCGTGATGGCGGTGGTGGTCGGGCTGTTCGGCACGGTGACGCCGTCAATCACGCGGCAGATCTTCGATGACGCCATCCCGCAGGCCGAACGCGGCGCGCTCATGGGACTCGGCGTCGCGTTGCTGGCGACGGCGCTGGCGACGTCCTTCTTCAAGCTGGTGCAGGGCTTCGCCACGCTGCGCGTGCAGGCCCGGATGGAACATGCCATCCAGTCGGCCGTGTGGGACCGCGTGCTCAACCTGCCCACGGCCTTCTTCCGCAAGTACTCCGCCGGCGATCTGTCCGACCGGGCGGCCGGCGTCGATGCCATCCAGGGCCTCATCTCGGGTGCCGGTGTGGCGGCGATTCTCGGCTCGGTCAGCGGGCTGTTCTACGTCGCGCAGATGTTCACCTACAGCCTGCGGCTGGCGGCTGCCGCGGTCGGTCTGACGCTGGTCTTCGTCGTCGTCAACTGGCTCGGCAACTACCTCCGCCTCTCCAATGAGCGGCTGGAGATGCAGCTGCGCGGCCGGCTGTCGGGCCTGGTGCTCAACCTCATCTCGGGCGTGAACAAGCTGCGCATCTGCGGCGCCGAGAACCACGCTTTCCGGATCTGGGCCCAGCAGTTCGCCGGCCAGAAGACCATCAGCCTCAAGTCGGGTCTGGTGCAGGCGGCGATGGCGGTCTTCAGCGCCGTGTTCCCCGTCATCTCGTCGATCGTGCTGTTCCTCGTGATGATCGTGGAGATGCAGACGGCCGCCGAGTCTGGTGCGCGGCCGATGACGACCGGCGACTTCATCGCGTTCAACGCCGCCTACGGCCTGTTCCTCGCCGCGATGCAGGCGCTCGGCGATGCCTCGATGAGCCTGCTGCGGATCGTGCCGATCTACGAGCGCATCAAGCCGATTCTCGAGAGTGAGCCGGAGGTGGACCCGTCACGCGGGTTCCCGGGGCGGCTGACCGGCGATATCAACATCGCGCACGTATCCTTCCGCTACTCGGAGGATGGCCCGTGGATCCTGCGCGACCTGTCGCTGCAGATCAAGGCGGGCGAGATGGTGGCCTTCGTCGGCGGCTCCGGCTGCGGGAAGTCGACGCTGATGCGCCTGATGCTCGGCTTCGAACAGCCGTCGTCGGGAGGCATCTACTACGACGGCCAGGAGATGGGGTCGATCGATCTGCGGCTGCTGCGGCAGCAGATGGGCGTCGTGCTGCAGCAGAGCCGCGTCATGCCCACCGAGATCTACCGCAACATCACCGGCACGTCGTCGCGCACGATTGACGATGCCTGGGCAGCGGCGGAGCAGGCCGGCCTTGCCGAGGACATCCGCAACATGCCGATGGGCATGCATACCTACGTGTCGGAGGGCGGCGGCACGCTGTCGGGCGGACAGCGGCAGCGGCTGCTGATTGCCCGCGCCATCGTCAACAAGCCGAAGATCATGTTCCTCGACGAGGCGACGAGTGCCCTCGACAACCGGGCCCAGGCGATGGTGACCGAGAGCATGAACCGCATGAGCGCCACCCGCATCGTCATCGCGCACCGCCTCAGCACGATCATCGACGCCGACAAGATCTGCTATCTCGAGGGCGGCAAGGTGGCCGAGATGGGCACCTACGACGAATTGATGGCAAAGAACGGGCTTTTCGCCGAACTGGCCCGGCGGCAGACGGTCTGACATGGCGGACGCCGCGCGCGCCTGGCGCGTCGACATGCTGCGATCGGCCGGCGCCTCGGAGGCCGTGCTCGACGAGCTGCTCGCCTACGGCGTCAGCCTCGCCGAGGCCACCGGCCGCGTTGGTGCGGCGATCCCGGCCGGTCACGAGCCGCACCTCGAGGTCTGGCGCGAGTACGCCGCCGAGGCCGCCACCGCCGGGGCCCTGCCCGCTCTCCGCTCGCGATTCGTACAGCTGCACTGCCCGATCGACGCCGGCATCAGCCAGACGCCCGAGTACCGGGCCGCGACGCGCCAGGGGCGATTCGATGCGCTCACCGCCCGCGGCTCGCTGGCGCTCGAGGATCCCGACCAGGTTACCCTCGAGATCGTACCGACGCCGGCCGGTGACGTGCCGGTGCTGACGGCGGCGACCCGCGGTGACTTCGAGGTGCTGGTGCAGGCCCTGACGGCGCGGAACGAGCCCGAGCCCGTGCCGGCATCGCTCGGCGCCTGCATGATTTCCGGCCTCGTCAACTGGGATCGGGTGCGCCGTCACCGGGCGGCCTGGGAGCGCGCGGCCGGCGTCACCGATGAGGCCGCGTGGGCCGACGAGTTCCGCCGACTCGCCGCCGACAAGCCGCGGTATCAGGATCGCCTCATCCTGCTCAGTCGTGGCGCCTACAGTGCCGTGCAGCCGGACGGCCTCGACGCCGCAGCCTGGCTCGCGCAGTCGGCGGTCATCCGCCGTGAACACGAGTGCGTGCACTACGTCACATGGCGCGTGTTCGGGGTCATCCGGACGCACATCTTCGACGAACTGCTGGCCGACTTCGTGGGCCTGCTGCGCGCCCGGGGCCGCTACGACGCGGCTCTCGCGCGCCAGTGCCTCGGTCTCGATCTCTCGGGACGGCGCCTTGGCGGTCGTTTCGATCACTACCGCGGCACGCCGCCGGTGTCGCTCGAGGCCTTCGACGTGCTGGCGGTGCTGGCGGCGCGGGCGACCGTCCGGCTCGAAGAGGCGTGGGAGGCGCACGGACGGTCCCACACGTCCGGCGATGCCCTCGCCGACTGGGTCTGGCGGCTCTGCCATCTGCCGCTCGAGGCCCTGGCCAGCGGCGATCTCGCGGCGCGTCTCGACGCGGTGGGCCGGCCGTCCTGAGCACGCCCATGAGGCAGCGCACCATTCTCGACGCGCCGGCCACCCTCGACGGCCTGGCACGTCTGCTGACCGCGTTCCGGACGTTCCTGACCGCGGCCGGCGTGCCGGCGCCGATCCAGCGCGATATGCATGCCGCCATCGACGAGCTGCTCGCCAATGTGCTCATGCATGGCGACGCTGCCGAAGCGCGTCGCGATCTGCGCGCCATCGTGACCTGTGACCCATCGCAGGTGGCGGTCGAACTCGTCGATGCCGGTGCGGCGTTCGATCCGGTGGCCTACGACCGTGACAACCACGGCCTGCCGCATGTGCTGTCGGTGGGCGGCGTCGGCATCCGGCTGGCCCGCCACTGGCTGGACGAACTCACCTACGAGCGGCGCGGTGGCGCCAATCACGTGGTGCTCGTGAAGCGCCGTCCGCCTAGTTCCGCGTGAAGCTCAGAATGGTGACGTCATCGCCGAAGGGGCGGCCGCCGAGGAAGGTCCGGGCGTCCGCCAGCAGCGCGGCGCAGGCGCCGTGGGCGGTCCCGTCGGCGGCGGCGATGGCCGTGAGGAGGCGCGCGGCGCCGAACAGCTCACCATCGGCGTTGGCCGCTTCGGGGATGCCGTCCGTATAGGCGACCACCGTGTCACCGCGGTCGAGTTCGTAGCGGTGAGCGTCGAACCGTGCCTCGGGATCGATGCCGATGGGCGGCGCCCCCACGTGGCCCAGGGTCGTGACATGGCCGGCGGCGTTGCGCGCGACCGGCAGGGGGTGACCGGCGCTGGCGAGCGTGAGCTCGCCCGTGGCGGGCACGAGCGTGCCGAGCAGCAGCGTCACGAACATGCCCTCGCGGTCGCGCGCCGACAGCCGATCGTTCAGGGCCCGAAGGGCCAGCGCCGGATCGGCGGCCAGCGGGACGAGGCTGCGCAGATCGGCGAGCACACTGGCGGCGTAGATGGCCGCGGCGACGCCCTTGCCCGACACATCGCCGAGGGCGAAGGCGAACTGGCCGCGATCGAGCGGCAGCACGTCGTAGAAGTCACCACCCACGGCCTGGGCCGGCTCGAACAACACGTCGAACCCGAACTGCGTCAGGTCCGGCAGCCGCTCGGGGAGGAACTGCCGCTGGATGCGCCGCGCCAGTTCGAGGTCGTGCGCCAGCAGGCCGGCGGCGAGCCGCTCTTCGTGGAGCGTGGCATACGCGAGCGTGGCCGCAAGCTGCGTGGCGACCGCCATCAGTGTCTTCAGGTCGGCGTCGGTGAACGCCGCCACCGACACCGTGGTGTCGACCTGGACCACGCCGAAGAGCCGATTGTCGAACGCCATCGGCGCACACATGACCGCCCGCATCGACGCCAGCCGCACCGAGTCGGCGTCGCCCACCGGGCCCTCGGTGCGGACGTCGCTGTACAAGAGGCCCTCGCGGCGCTCAGCCACCCGCCGCAGCAACGTGCGGCTCGGGGCCACCGTGGCGGGGCCGGAACGCACGCACGCGCTGGCGACGCCCAGCGTCTCACTGGTGTCGCCGCGGAAGATGAACACCCGCTCGGCGCGCGGCAGCGCCGCCAGCAGGTGGTCGGCCACTGCCGGCAGCAGCGTGGCCGTGTCGAGCGAGCGCGACAGCAGTTGCTGCAGGCGGTCGAGCAGACCGGCGTGCCGACTCGCGGCCGGCGTGGCGGTCGCAGGCGTCGCGGGAACGGCGGCGATCGCCAGCAGCACCTGGGTGTCACCGGGGCGCGCATCGCCGGCTGGCATCAGCGCGGTGGCTGGCACCACCACCGCCGGCTGGCCGCCGCGGAACTCGATGACGGCGTCGCCGAGCCGCAGCACGTCGCCGTTCTGCAGGCGCACGGGCGTTTCGACCCGGCGCTGGTTGACGTAGGTGCCGTTCTGGCTGCCGAGGTCGATGACGAACGTGCCGGCGTCGGTGACGCGCACCAGGGCGTGGCGCGATGACACCCCGCGGTCGGGCACCCGCAGATCGGCCTGCGGGCTGCGGCCGATGAGCACCGACTGGCCAACGCCGAGCGGCACCAGACCGGCCCGGCCATGGTGGACGTGCAGCTCAGGCATCGCTCAGACCGCGTTCATCGCGTGAGCACCCGCCGCACCGTGTCGGCGAGCGCCGAGGGCGTGGCCGCGGCGGCCGCGAGCGGCGGCACCCGCACGTCGGGCACACCGCGGCCGAGCGCGGCCAGCATCCGGCGTGCCAGTTCGGAGAGACGAAGGCCGGACGCAGCCGCCACCTGCGGCTGGCGGCACTGCGCCAGCGCCTCGGCCTGGGTCGCCACGCTCTGGAAGTGCCCGGCCAGACCGGCGACGCCGAAGACTTCCGTCACATGCTCGTTGAGCGCGCACAACCAGAGGCCGCCGGAGGCGGCCTTGAGCCGCCGGTGGGTGGTCACGAGCACGCGGATGCAGGCGCTCGTCAGCAGTTCGGCCCCGCCGAGATCGATGACGAGGTGGCGCCGCCCGCCCGACAACGCCGCCGCGACCTGCTGTTCGAACTCGCGGGCGGCCGGCGTGTCGAGGACACCGCTGACCTCAAGTACGACGGCTGCGTCGTGTGGTGTGGAGCGAATGTCCACTGGCGTCTCCCGCCGGCGGTGGGGCGCCCGGAGGCGTCCATGCCGACTTGAACATCACCTTGACGTCACCAATCCAGATGACGTCGCCGTCGACGAGATCGCGGGTCGGCACCTTGTCGCCGTTCACGAACGTGCCGTTCTGCGAGCCGAGATCCTCGAGCACGAACCCGCGATCGGTCAGGTTGATGACGGCGTGTTTACGCGACACCCCGGCCTTGACGAGCCGGATGTGGTTCTCGGCCGAGCGGCCGATCGAGGTCACGACACCAAGGCGGAAACGCGCGCCGTCGGTGCTGTCATCGACCGGTTCGAGACTGGCGTCCGGCACGAGGAAGGTGCGCGACCCGGTCTCCGCGGCCGCGCCCGCGGGCGCCGTTGGCGGTACCGGCGATGGCGTGGCCGGTGGCACGGCCGCGGTTTCGAGATGCCGGGTGTCGGACGACGCCGGGCGGATGATCGTGACCGCGCCGGCCGGCGGCGCGGGTGCGGCCGGCACAGCGCCGGGGGGCGGCGTCGGCGGCGTCGGCGGCGTCACGGCACGCGGGGGCTCGATGAGATCGGCTTCCGAGGCTACGACACCGAGGAACCGGGTCTTGATGTCGGCGACCGCGTCGAGATCGCGCTGGCGTTCGGCCAGCAGCCCCTCGGGCTCGGCGATGCGGGTGCGCAGATCCTCGTCGCTCAACTCGCCGACGGCGTGCCGGAATTCCAGTTCCTCTTTGGCCAGTCGGGCGTCGTGAAAGGCCGACTGGATACGCCGCTCCAGCGCCATGAGCGCCTGGTACTGCGTGCGAGCCGCCGCCGTCAGCGGCGCCGCCCTGGCATCGAGCTGCTTCCGCTTGGCGTCGTAGTCGTCGAGGACGCGGCGGTAGACGAGCGCGTCAACGGTGGCCTTCCGTTCGTCAGCCCGCGCCCGGTACCCTTCCAGCCGGTCGCGCTCCTGCTTGATTGCCGCCAGTTCGCCAACACACGCGGTGTCGATTTCGCCAATCGTGTCTGCCATACGGTCCTTGTGCGGCGCCGTCACATCCGCCGGAACACGGTTTCGACCATCCCGAAGCGAATCGCGGCGCCGTCGGGAACCAGCACTTCCTGCTCGGCGGCGATCCGCTGGCCGTTCACGAACGTGCCGTTGGCCGTCGCTTTGTCTTCGATGACGAAGAGTTCGCCGCCGCGCCGGACGAGGCGGGCGTGGCGCCGGCCCACCGTCTTGTCGGAATCGACCGCCGTGAGGTCGAGCTCGGGCGTGATCCCCGCCCGGGGGTCGAGGCGGCCGACGCGGATCTCGTCGAGGGCGGGCAGCACCAGCACCACGTCGGCGGCCGGCACTTCCAGCCGCCCGGGGGCGGCCGACGCGGGCGGCGCGGCCTCGGCGCCGACGGGCACGGCGGCGACGGGGATGTCGGCGGGCGGCGGGGCGAGGCGCGCTGCGCGGGCGTTGCGCGCCAGCATGAGTACGCCGATTTCCGGAGCCTCGCCCATCAGCTGTTCGAAGGTCGCCCGATCGAGCTTCAGCAGTTTCGAGGGGGCAGTGGCGCGGGCGGTTGTATCACGCGGTTGCTCGTGGAAGAACGAGAACGCGCCGAAGAAGTCACCAGGGCCGAGCGTGTCCACGACGGTGCCGTCGATGAGCAGTTCGATGGCGCCCTCTTCGATGACGTAGAGCTCACGCGACTCGTGTCCCGCCGTGAAGACGGTCTCACTGGTCTTGCAGGACTTGACGAACGGCGCCAGGTCGTCGAGGTTCCGCCTGGGAGGGAGCGGTTTGGCCATCGCGCCTCAGAACGCGTAGTCGAGGCTGACGATCGGCCGTGCCTTCGACCGCAACCCCTGGTCTGCCAGCGGCAGGACGACGCCGGCGGTCAGCAGGAACCGGGAGCCGGCCCGGAAGCGGGCTCCGGCCATGCCGGTGACGCGATGGACGGTGCCGCGGGCGTCGACCACGAACTCGTCGCTGACACTCCCGCCCCGTGCGAAGCGGGGGGCGTCGAGCAGCGTGCGGCCGAGGACGCCGGCTTCGAAGGTCATCCATGGCGCCGCGCCGAACGTGATGCCACCGGCGTAGTCGACCTCCGCGGGCATCGTGCGCGCGACCCGCTCCGACACCGTCGGGTCGAGTGCCCCCGGCCAGGTCGATGCCAGGGCCGTCGTCGTACCCGAGACCCGCGTGTAGCCGGCGTTCAGATACGGGGTCAGGCGGCCGCGGTCAGCCGACAGGATCACGGCGCCGCGCACGCGGGTTCCGCCGCTGCCGAGAAAGTTGTCGGCGTCGCCGGTGGGCAGCGCGGCGTCGACGCTCACGGCCACGGCACTGGCGTCGCTGCGATACAGGTTGTACTTCCCGCGTAGCCGCACGTCGCCGAGGCCCATCGCCGAGCCGCTGCGCGCGATGGTGCGATTCGCGAGGTCGATGCCGTCGAAACTGTGGACCGAGGGCGTCGCGGCGGTCGCGACCCGGATGATGCGCGATGTCACGCGCGCCGCCATGGTGACTTCGACGAGCGGTACGATGACGCCGAGGTCGATGCGGCTCGTGACGCCGTAGCCGACCGACAACGCCGTGACGCTCTGTCGCAGTTCGAGGCCGAGGGTCTGGCGCAGCACGTCCCGCTCGAAGGCCGGTGTACCGTTGCCGGGTCGTGACGGCACGGCACCGGCGCCGCAGCAGTCGTTGTGCGGCGCGTAGAGGTTGATCGAGCCGTCATCGAGATCGATGCCGGAGATCGCGTCGGCTTTGGCGCGGTGGAACGACAGACCCGCCGCCAGTTGCCCCGCGCCGAGCGTCGTCGCCCGCTCGGCAGCAATGGGTGCGCGCGCCGTCAGCACCAGCGCACCGGTACCGCGCGCGCCTTCGAATACGAAGCTGCCGGCGGGGGTCACCATGGGGAACGTATTCACCTGCGCGGCGAGGGCCTGCCCGAGTTCGAGTGCCACTACCGTGGTCTGCAGGCCACGCACGAAGTGGCCGCTGTGGTCGGCGCCCCCTGGCGCGTTGAAGGCCATGTCGCCAAGGAACGCCGGCAACATGCCGGCGAGCGGCCCGGTCCACGTCGAATTCGACGGGGCGGTGGGTGAGGTCGGCGTGTTCGGTGACAGCGGGACCTGCGCGGCGACTGGCCGCCCCGAGGTGATCGCCAGGATGGTGACGAGCGCTGGCAGGCGCCAGCCGCACTTCCGCGTCAGGACGTTCATCACGAAGCTCCTCATCGGCTGCCCAATTCTACGGCTGTTCGGGGCCGCCGGCCGCGACGGTGACCAGCCCGGCTTTTCTGGTGCCCTTGGTTTCCCCGAAGAACGACCCCCACTTGGCGCAGCGCCGCCTGACGAATTCCACCATGCCCGTGTAGGCCACCGGCGTGATGAACATGCAGGTGGAGCAGCTGCCCGACGCCAACAGCCGCCGCAGGGACTCGGTGTAGAGGGGGAGAATTCGTGCGAGACCGCGCATGTCGTTGCGCATCCAGCTGCAGGTGAAGCGCACGGTGTCCGGGGAAATCCGGTGGTTGATGACCCAGCCCGCCAGGCGTCCCTTGTAGCGCAGGCCCACGGAGGACACGGGGTCAAATCCGAGACGGTCATGCCGCCACGGTTCCAGGCCGCTCGGAATCCAGTGTTCGGCGTCCTGTTCGCGCCTGAGCGCCTCGCGCTCTTCTGGCCGCACGTCGGTCCACGAGATGATTTCGTAGTCGTCTCGGGGGAACGACAAGCGGCCGAACCACGGCGTGGCGAGTGCCTGCGCGGGGGAGAAGCGCACCGTCACGGTGCGGGCGATGGGCGCGTCCCAGCCACGTTCCGCGAACAGGCGTTCGACCGAGGCCACTTCCGGCTTGCCCGTCGTGTAGATCGCCTGCAGGACGGCGACACCGCGGCGTCCGGCCTCCGCCTCCATCGCCGCCACGAGTGCCCGGGCAAGGCCCCGGCGCCGGGCATCGGGTTGCACGAAAATCGACAACAGCTCCCCGCTGCCGGACCTGGATGTCGGGAGTTCACCAAGCGCGAGGCCCACGGGACGTTCGCCCTCCCACGCCACCATGCCGAACGGCTGGATGATCGTCGTATCGCCCTGTTCGGGATGCCGGGCCGCCGGCGTGAGGGCGAGCAGATGCCGATAGGCCGGAAAGGTCATGCTGCTCACGGCGGGCGCGTCGGCCGCTGTGAGGGCGCGCAACGCGACAGTGTGCATCGTCAACTCCTCGAGACCGTGCCGGCGTGGCCGGCGCGGTGAAACGGTTCGAATGCCAGCACAGACGGCAGCACGCCAGGGTGCGCGGCCCGCAGCAGCGCGTAGCCGATCCCGGCGAGTCCCCGGAAGAAGCCCGGATCGAAGACCTGGTAGTCGACGCCGCTGGCGCGCAGCCCGTAGGCCTGCCGCCGTGAGGCCCGGTCGGCCGTCTGGGCGGCGAGAGAGACGCCGCGCGTGGTGAGCGCCGGGCGGTCCAGGCGGGTGCCGACGGTCAGGAGGATGTCGGCCCGGCCCAGATTGCCGCAGCAGATCTGATCCAGGGCCGCCAGTGCCGGCTGTTCCATGGCGGCCAGTGCGGCTGACAAATCGGCATCGACACCGGCCGCGCCGGCCGCGTCGCGGGCGGCGTCTGGCAGGCAGGCCCGCGACAGGGCGATGCCAGGGGCGCCGTGGCACCACGCGTTCATCACGGTATAGCCGCTGGCGGTGGCGGCGTGCAGTGCGCCGCGCACCGGCCAGGTCCCGAGCGCCGGAACAAGAAGTGAGCGCTCGTGCCTGTGGCCGGCACTCACGGCTGTCAGATACGACGGATCGCCGGTGGCCTCGCTCAAGCGGGCCAGCGCGAGGGTGATACCTGCGCTGCCGTGCGCGAAGCCTGCCAGGGGCGTTCGGCGTTTGGTCCGCCAGCCGCCGGCCGCGTCCTGTGCGGCGACGAGGCCCGCGCCGAACCGGCGGGCCGTCTCACACCAGGCGGGGTCACCGTCGGCGGCGTGGAGGGCCAACAGGCCGAAGATCGCGCCGGCCGACCCGGCGGTGACGTCCGGCGTGTCCTCGGCGGCGTGCACCGTGCCAAGCGCCCGGGCGAGACTGACGGCGCCGCGCCGGCAACGTGCGTCGCCCGTCAGCGCCTCGAGCGCCGTCAGGCCGTAAATGAGCGAGCCCATGCCGGTACAGGCGCCGACGCCCACTGCCTCCGCCGCGCCTGCCGCATCCCGTTCGATGAGATCCAGCAGGTCGGCAGCGGCCCCGGACGCACCTTCGGCAGTCGCGGCGTCGCCGGTGAACCGCGCCACCGCAGCCAGGAACACCGCCGCACCGAGCGCGCCGTCGTAGAGTACCTGGCGTTCCCAGGTGCCGTGGATCCCGTCGAGGCGCGTCCAGCGAAGGGCGTCGCCGTGACGATGAGCGCGAGCCAGCAACTCGTGACTGAGTGCGACGGCCTCGCCCTGCAGCCACCGCGACACGTCC
>JBIKUN010000162.1:0-9045 GCA_044347565.1 Vicinamibacterales bacterium
GCGTGTAGATCTCGGCGGCAAGCCCGCCCATCTCCTGTTCCATGCGCGCGGCCTGGCTGGCCAGCGCCTGCGTGTCCACCTTCACGCCGGCCCGTTCGAGTCCGGCGAGGATGGGCACGAGCGGCAGTTCGAGATCGCGGTAGACCGACGCCACGCCAGCCGTCTCGAGTTCGGGCGCGAAACGTTCCGCCAGCTGCCAGGCAAGGTCCGCGCGTTCGCCGGCGTAGTCGAGCACACGCTCGGGCGCGAGTGTCGTGAACGGCACGGCCTTGGCACCTTTGCCGCGCACGTCGTCGGCGAGGCGCGCGCGGTAGCCGAGCTGCTCGAGCGCGAGCGGCTCCAGGTCCTGGCTCGAGCGCGAGGCATCGAGCAGGTACGCCGCCAGCATCGTGTCGAGGTCGAGGCCGGCGAGCGTGATGCCGTGACGCGCCAGCACCACCGTGGCGAACTTGAGGTCGTGGCCGACCTTGGTGATGGCCGGATCCTCGAGCACCGGCTTCAGCGCCGCGAACGTCTCCGCGCGGTCGAGTCCGGCCTCGCTCATGAGCGTGGCGGTGCCGAACGGCAGGAAGCGGGCCGCGCGCGGGCCGGTGGCGAAGACAAGGCCGGCGACGTCCGCCCGCATGCCGGCGTCGCCCTCGGCGAGCAGGTGCAGCGCCACGCGGCCACTGGCACGGATCTCGTCGGCCAGGCGCGCGACGGCCTCGACGGATTCGACCACGGCGTAGTCTTTCGTCACCGATTCGGCCGACGGCGCGTAGTCGGTCACGAGCGTACGGAAGCCGAGCTCCGAGAAGAGCGTGTAGCAGCGGTCGCGCGAGGCGCCGCGGAACATGAGCGCGTCGGCCTCGAACGGCACCGGCACGTCGGTGTGGATCGTGACCAGCTGACGGGCCTGACGGGCGTCGTCGCCGTGCGCGAGCAGCGCTTCCCGCTGCTTCTTCGCCTTCACCTCGCCCGCCGCGGCGAGCAGCGCGTCGAGCGAGCCGTAGGTGGTGATGAGATCGCGAGCGCCCTTTTCGCCGATGCCGGGCACCCCCTTCACGTTGTCGCTCGTGTCGCCCATGAGCGCGAGCACGTCCACCACCTGCGACGGCGCCACGCCGAACTTCGCCTTCACGCCCTCGGCGTCGAACCAGGCACCGTCGTCCTTCGGGTTGTAGACGCGGACGGGCCCGTTCACGAGCTGGAAGAAGTCCTTGTCGCCGGTGACGATGGCCACCTGGAAGCCGGCCGCGGCGGCCTTCTTCGCCAGCGTGCCGATGACGTCGTCGGCCTCGAAGCCCTCGCTCGTCAGGATGGGCACGCCCATGGCCTCGCAGGCTTCGTGGACCCACGGGATCTGTTCGGCCAGATCCGAGGGCATCGGCGCCCGGTTGGCCTTGTAGTCGGCGACGATCCTGTCGCGGAACGTGTCGGTCGGCAGGTCGAACGACGCCGCGATGTGGGTGGGCCTGTGGTCGGCCAGCAGCTTGCGCAGCATGGTCACGAAGCCGTAGACGGCGTTCGTGGAACGGCCGTCGGGACCGGTCAGCCCGCGGATCGCGTGGTAGGCGCGATACATCTGGTTGCTGCCGTCGATGAGGAAGAGCGACCGCGGCTCGGACATGGCGAGGCCGGTATTATGATGCAGATGGTGATGACTGGTGGTCACGAGTAAGCCCGGGGCGCGCGCGCAGCTGCCCTGGCTCGGTCTGGTACGGCTGGCGGTGCTCGCCGCGGCGCTCGCCGGCGCGTCGTGCAGCAACGTCATCACGCGGAAGTACGAGTACGAGGAAGATGTCTATCTCGACCTCGACGGCTCGGCCACCGTTTACGTGAACGCGGCCGTGCCGGCGCTGGTTGCGCTGCGCGATGCGCCGCTGCCCATCGACCCCGCCGCGCGCCTCGATCGCAACGATGTCCGCGCCTGGTTCCAGAGTCCTGGCGCGCGCGTGGCCTCGGTCAGTACGTCGCGACGCGAGGGCCGCCGTTACGTGCACCTGCGCATCGAGACCGACGACATCCGCACGCTGTCGAAGACGGCGCCGTTTGCCTGGTCGGCCTACGGGCTGGCAGAGAAGGACGGCGTCTTCGTGTTCACCCAGCGCATGACGGCGGCCGCCGGCAAGGAGGCCGGCAACGTCGGCTGGCAGGGCGACGAACTGGTGGCGGTGCGCCTGCATCTGCCGAGCCGCGTGCCCTTCCACAACGCGCCGAGCCGCACCATCGAACGCGGCAACATCATCACGTGGGAGCAGCCGCTCACGGCGCGCGCCAAGGGTGAACCGCTGGCCATCGAAGTGCACCTCGAACGCGACTCGATCCTGTTCCAGACGCTCGCGCTCTTCGGCGGCATGGCCGTGCTCGCTATCGCCACGCTCGTGTTCTTCATCTGGTGGGTCGGGCGCAAGGGGAAGCGCCAGACGCCGCCAGCCTCGGTCTGACCGTTTCCCCCGCCGCGGATCGCCCCGTCATGCCCAGCTCGAAACCTTCGGTGTTGCGCTGCTCGCGCTGCGGTAAGTTCGTGGACTGGGAAGACGCGCGGCTGCAGATCGTGTGCGGCTGCCGCCCCCATGTGGAGTTGCCGCCGGTCGACGTGCGCGAGGCCGTGGCCAACGACCGCGTCGGCATCGCCAGCCTGTTCCTGCGCGACTTCGGTCCGGCCCGCGTGGCCGCCCTCGGCGTGGAGTTCCAGGACGGCAGCGTGCCGGCGTTCGTCGCCGACATGGAGGGCGACCTGGCCGGCGCGCTGGCCTATCGCCGCAGCGCCGACACGTTGCAGATCGTGGCGCTTGCGACCGATCCGGAATGGCAGCGGTCGGGCGTGGGCGCACGCCTCGTCGATCACGCCGAGCACGTGGCGCAGGCCACCGGCGCCACCCGCGTGGCCGTGACCACGACGAACGACAACCTGCCGGCGCTCTACTTCTACCAGCGCCGCGGGTACCGGCTCATCGAAGTGCTGACCGACGCCATCAGCGGCGTGAATGGCGTGGCCATCGCCGGCTTTGCCGGCATCCCGATCCGCGACGAGTTCCGCCTCGTGAAGGCGGTCGTCCCGGGCGCGGCCGTCGCGCCGCCGCGCGACTAGCTCAGTGGGTGATCGCCTCGAGCGACTGCCGCACTTCGGCGTCGGTCCTGAGATCGTTCTTCACGTCGAACGATCCGAAGCCGATGGCGAGCGACCGTGCCAGCACGCGCTCCACGTTGCTGTTCACCACACCCGTGAGCGTCACGTGCCCGCGCACGACCACGATGTGAATGGGCGGGTTGGCCATCGCCGCGTAGTTCCAGAACGACGAGTGCCCGTAGATGGCGCGGGCGATGCGGAAGCGCAGCTCGTCGTCGAACTGCGAGACCGGCGTCACCTGGATGTCGTTCCTGATCGAGCGCACACCGTCGACCTTCGCGACGCGGCGTTCGATGTCGGTCTTCTTGAAGGGCATCGTCACCCAGCCGGTGAGCACCACGTGCCCGTCGACGATCGACGCGTCGACACTGTCGAAGATCGTGAACTGCGTGTAGCGGTTGACCTCGCTCGAAATGTCGTTGAACACCTGCAGGCTCTTGCGTTCCTGCGCGGTGCTCGATCCGGCGAGCGTGAGGAGGAGTGCAAAGCCGAGAAAAGCGGGTCGCAGTGTCATGACGTCCACTCCAGGGGGCTGCCGCCGCTGGCCGGCGGATGCGGCACTCGTGCCGCACACCGTCCTGCACTGCGAGGCGCATGCCATGTGGCGTGGCGTCAGCGAACCGCGAATTCCCAGCGGAATCCGCGCGATCGCTGCCGCGAGCGGACCTCGTGGGCCGTTGGTCGTCCCACGCGGCAGATGTCGCCGTCCTCGGTGGGCTACGGCACGACGACCGTGACCGTGTTCGTCACCGGGCCGAGTCCGTAGGCATTGGCGGCGCGCACGCGCCGACGTCGCTTTGCCGGCGTTGCCCCACCCAGGCGACGGATAGCCGCCGGCCAGCGGCGGTGCCCGCTTCCAGCAGGGCGTGCACGGGCCCGTTCGGCACCCACGTGGGGACGCGGGCGCTTTGCCAGCCCTCTACTTCGTGGCGGTGTAGCCGCGCCGCGCACGCACGACGTAGCCGGGACGATTCACTTCCACCCGGATCGTGTGCCAGCGCCCGTCACGATGCCCGGGTGCGGGGTATCCGAGGTAGTACTGCTTGCTCAGCTCGTCGGCGATGTTCTCGGTGGCCGGGTCGAGGTCGCGCGCCGTGCGCACGATCTCGGTGCGGCCGCCGCTGTCGTCGGTGAGCTCGCGCAGCGCCGACGCGTTCACGCGGTCGTCGTTGCCGGCGCCGCCGCCCGTGCCGCGCCCACCGCCGCCGCCCCCGCCCGGAAAGCCGCCGCCTGGCCACGGACTGCGTCCGCCGCCTCGCCCCCCACCGCCGGGGAACGGGAACGGCATACGGGGCGGTGGCCGCCGCGCGACCGGGGGCGTCGAGCGTCCGCCGAATGTGGACTCGGAACTGCCGTCGATGCCCACGGCGTACACGAGCACCTCCGTTTCGCGGATCATCTGCTTCACCTCGGAGACCGAGGTCTGGCTGTTGGTGTCGTTGCCGTCGGAGATGAGCAGAATCGCCTTCTTGCGATGCTGGCCCTGCGTCGCAATGGGCACGGATTCCGCCACCGCGTCGTACATCGCCGTGCCGCCGGCCGGATTGATGCGGGCGAGGCGGCGGCTCACGAGCTCCTTGTTGTTCGTCCAGTCCGTGACCAGTTCGGCGCTGGCGCCGAAGCGCATGAAGAACACTTCGTCTTCCGGCGTCAGCAGTTCCAGCAGGAAGCGGTCGATGGCGGCCCGCGCCGATGCGATCTTCTCGCCGACCATGCTGCCGCTCGTGTCGAGCGCCACGCCGAGACTCACCGGCACGCGTTCGGCGGAGAAGTGCGTGATCTCCTGTTCCGTGTCGTCGTCGTAGACGACGAAGTCTTCCTGCCGCAGCCCTTCGACGAAGCGCCCCGTGCGATCCGCCACCGTGATGTTGACGTTCACGAGTTCGACACCGCTCTTGAAGCGGAAGCCGTCCTGGCCGTGCAGCGACGGCGCGGAGGCGAGCAGCAGGGCCGCGCCTGCCAGCGACGTCGCGGCGAACCATGGGTGCTGGCGCATCTCGGGTCTCCTCAGCGCGCGTCGGCCGTGACGGCCGCCGGCAGATTGGTGCGCCGATCGACGTGCGCGAGCATCGCGCCACGGCTGGCAAAGCTCACGCGGTAGCGGGCGGCCGTGGACGCTTCGCCGACGGTGACGCTGAAGGGCGCGTCGGCGCCCGGAACGAGCGCGACGGCGTCGACCGGGGCCGAGCGTGTGGCGATGAGGATGCCGGCGGCGTCGAAGACGCGCACGTGCGCCTCGAGCTGCTCCAGGCGGGCGCCGGCGGCGGGATTGTGCACGAGCCCGGAGATGGCGAGCTGCCCCTCGGGCCGCGCGTGGCTGAGCGCCACGAGTTCGAGTGGCACGCCGGCCGGCGCGGTGGTGACCGACGGTGCGCGCCCGCTCACGAGCCGCGCGAGGCTGCCGCCGCCCACGAGCACGAACACGACGGCGGCCGCGGCGAGCAGGCGGTGCTGACGGCCGCTGGAGCCCGAATCCGCCACCGGGGCGCCGAGCAGCGCGTCGGTGGACGCCGCGGCTGCCGCGTACCGCTCGGCGACAGCCTCAACAGCCGGTATGAACTCGTGCAGGTCGTCGTGCGTGTCCCCCACCACCGGTGCGCGTTCGCGCAGGCGTGCCTGTTCGGCGGGGACCTCCGCGGCGGCCGCGAGCGCGGCGACGCGGGCCGCGCTTCGCCGGCGCTCCGCGCCGATGGCGCGCCACGCCACGAACGACGCCGTGACGGCCACGAGCACCGAGACCCCCGTGATGACGAGCATGAGCGTGTCCATCGCAGCTGTCCTTCCGCCGTCAGCGGAGCGTGAACTCCACCGCCACTTCGACGATGACGTCTACCGGCGTGCCCTTGAGCCGCGCCGGTGCGAAGCGCCACTGCCGCACGGCTGCCGCCGCGCGGTCGTTCAGCCCGCCGCCGAGCCCGCGCAGGATGCGGATGTCACTGACCGAGCCGTCGCGGCGGATCGTGATCTCCATCTCCACGTTGCCGGTGATGCCGGCCCGGCGTGCTTCGTCGGTGTACGACGCCTTGACCTCGCGGAGCAAGCGCGGCGGTTCGACGCCGCTGCCCGGACGATACGGTCCCCCTCCCGTGCCGCCGCCCGTGCCGTCGCCGATGCCCGCGCCGTCGCCTTCGCCCATGCCCTTGCCGCGCCCAGTGCCGGTGCCGCCTTCGGTGCCCGTGCCGCGCGAGTCAGTGGCCGGTGCCTCCTTCATCACGCCGTCCACGGTGGCGGCGTCTGACGGCGCCGAGGCCACCGGGGCCATCACCGGCGGCAGCGGCTTCGCGTCGAGTGGTTCGACCGGGGGCGGCTCAGCGGGGGGCGGCGGGGCTGGCGCCGGCAGCGGGCTCGTGAGCGAGTGGCTGCCCTCGCGCTGGGCTTTCGGGGCCGGCAACGGCTGCTTCAGGCCCCCACCGCCGCCCCCCCCGCCGGGGCCCGGCAGCGACAGGTAGACGAGCCGCACCGGCTCGTGCGCGACAATCTCGTCCACGGGCGGGGCCGCGCCCAGGGAGAGTCCGAGTGAGGCGATGCCCACGAGGGCCAGTGCCACCACGGCGTGGAGCCCCGTCGAGACGACCACCGGCAGGCCCGCGGGCCGCGCCGTCACGGGCACGACAGCGATGACGGACCGGACACCGGCGCCGGGTGTGGCGCCCGAGGCCAGGGCGCGGACGGCGGCAATCGCGGCCGGGCCCGCCACGAGCGCGTGCATCGGCGTGGCGTCGGGGATCGGCCCGAGCGTCAGGAGGTGGCCGCGTGCCGCAAGGTCGAGCACGACGGCATCGGCCACATCCGCCGCCGCGGCGATCTCGGCGAGCGAGTAGAGGTCGGATTCGGCAGTGTCAGGCATGGCGGCACTGCCAAGCATCGCAAAAGCCTTGCCGCATGTCGCGTCCAGCCGCCGCACGCCGCGAGCTGCAGATTCCAGCCGGATCTTGCCACGAATCCGCGGGTGTGTGCACCGCGGTGCACGCCGCCGGCCGGGACGTGTGGCGGGCTGGGGACACCGTGTCCTAAGAAAGACGCGGGCGGGCTCTATACTCCTCAGCCATGACGAGCCAGGGAATGTTCGCGGGGAAGGTCGTAGTAGTGACGGGCGCGAGCTCGGGGATCGGGCGGGCCTCGGCGCTCGGCTTCGCGCGCGAGGGCGCCTCGGTGGTGCTCGTGAGCCGCGACCAGGGGGCACTTGCGGCCGTGGCGGCCGAGGCGGCCGGGCCCGCCGCGGTGGTGGCGGCGGACGTGACCGCCAATGACACGCCGGCGCGGGTCGTGGGGGAGGCCGTGGCCCGCTTCGGCGGCCTCGACGTGCTCGTGAACGCGGCGGGCATCATCGGCACGGCCTCGACCGACCAGACGCCCGACGAACTCTTCGACCGCATGATGGCGATCAACGTCCGCGCGCCCTTCCGCATGATGCGCGAGGCGTTCCCGCAGCTTCGCGAGCGGCGTGGCAACATCGTGAACGTGAGCAGCGTCAACGGGCTGCGCGCGTTCGCGGGCGTGGCCGTGTATTGCTCGAGCAAGGCCGCCCTCGATCACCTCACGCGGTGCGCCGCGCTCGACTGGGCGCCGCACGGCGTGCGGGTCAATTGCGTGAACCCCGGCGTGACCGTCACGAACCTGCATCGCCGCGGCGGCATGGACGAGACGCGCTACGCCGCGTTCCTCGACCGCGCGAAAGAGACGCATCCGCTCGGCCGGCCCGGGCAGGCCGGCGAGATCGCCGACGCCGTGCTGTTCGTGGCCTCCGACAAGGCGGCCTGGATGACCGGCGACACGATCGCCGTGGACGGCGGGCGTCACCTGACCTGTCTCAGGTAGCGGCGCCGTAGCGGCCGCTCAGACCTTCAGTCCCTCGACGAAGCGGAAGTTGGTCACTTCGGCGAGCACGCGCACGGGACGGTAGCCCGCCGTCTCGAGCGCCTTCACCGCGTCGTAGCCCGCCGGCCGCACCGTGGCCTTCGCGAGCGGCCCGGTGCCGCCGAGGCCTTCGACGATCTCGATGCGTCCGCCCCGGCGCAGCACGCGGTAGACGTTCGCGAGCACGGCGGCGCGCAGTTCGGGGGCGCGGTGGGCGAAGCCGCCGCGTGTGTCGTCCACGACCGCCATGTCGAACGCACCCTCCTCGAACGGCACGTGGCCCTCGCGCGACATGCTCGACTCGAGCAGGAAGCCTTCGCGCCCCGCCGCGCGGCGCGCCAGCACGGCCTGATCGTCGTCGAAGAGCACTGCCGCGGCACCGCCGCTCAGGCCCACTTTCGCGCCGAGGCCGGCAAGCAGCACGGGGTCGTCGCACCCGACGAGCACGAACTTCTCGCCCATCTTCACGCCGGTCATCGCGACCTGCAGCGGGTCGATTGCGGGCTGGCGGAAGAACTTGAAGAGCATGCGGTCATGATAGCCGGTTCGCGTCGCGCGCCCGGGTCATGCGGGGGCGGCATGATATATTTTCGGGGTGAAAACACCAGTAGAAATCGCGCCGGCCACCGGCAAACTCGGCGTCCTGCTCGTGGGCCTGGGCGCTGTGGCCACCACCACCATTGCCGGGGTCTTCGCGATCCGCAAGGGGCTGGCCCAGCCGATCGGCTCGCTCACGCAGATGGGGACGATCCGGCTCGGGAAGCGCACCGAGAACCGCTCGCCGCGCATCCAGGATTTCATCGGCCTCGCGGGGCTCGACGACCTGGTCTTCGGCGGCTGGGACATCTTCGCGGAAGACTGCTACGCGGCGGCGCGCACGGCGGGGGTGCTCGAGACGAGCCTGCTCGACCAGATCCGGCCGGAGATGGAAGCGATCCGGCCGATGCCGGCGGTGTTCGATCAGCGTTACGTGAAGCGGCTGAGCGGCCCGAACGTGAAGACCGGCAAGAACAAGCAGGATCTGGCGGAGCAGCTCATCGCCGACATCCGCGCGTTCAAGGCGCAGCATGGCTGCG
>JBIKUN010000041.1:0-29763 GCA_044347565.1 Vicinamibacterales bacterium
GCGCAGCTTGAGGAACTTGGCGCGATCGGTCTCGTCGGCATTGGGAGGCACCCGGTCCTTCCGCGTGCGGCGCACCCAGCGCATCTGGTAGTCGTTCGTGCGCTTGCACCGGGGGCACGAATAGCGCCCGTTCCGCTGTTCGGGCCGTTCGTTGAAGAAGGCGCGTTCGTCGAGAGCCATCGCGCGATCTTAACAGGTCGCAGCCGCCGGCGCGGGCGCGTATGATCCTCAGGAGACGCCGCCCGCGCGACGCCCGCGACCGCAAATGCCTGACGCACAGACACCGCCCATCCCGTCCTCGCTGCCCGTGCTGCCGCTGCGCCGCACGGTGGCGTTCCCGCTCACCCTGCAACCGCTCGCGGTGAACCGTCCGGCGTCGATCGAATCGGTCAACAAGGCGCTGACCACCGACCGCATGCTGCTGCTCGTCGTGCAGAAGGACGACGCCGACGAGCCGGATCCGGCCCAGCTCGAGTCGGTGGGCACGATCTGCATCGTGCGGCAGATGGCGCGCAGCGATCATGGCCTGAACATCATCTTCGAGGGTGTGGCCCGCGTCCGGGTACTCACGGTGAGCAAGACCGGCACGACGATCGTGGCACACGTCGAGCCGCTGCCAGAGCGCCTGGAGCAGGACGTCGAGACGGAAGCCTACGAACGCCGCATCCGCGAGCTGGCCGAGAAGGCCGTCGGCCTCGCCACGGGCGCCTCGGCCGAAGTGCGGCAGATCGTGCTCGGCATCGACGACCCGCTGCGCCTCGCCTACCTGCTCGGCTCGATGCTCGACGCCACCGCCGCCGAGAAACAGAATATCCTCGCCGCCGACCCGCTGCTCAAGAAGCTCGAGCTCGTGCACGCGATGCTGGCCCGCGAAGTCTCGGTGCTCGAGCTCAAAGGCAAGATCGAGTCGCAGGCACAGGCCGAGATGTCGGAGTCGCAGCGGCAGTACTACCTGCGGCAGCAGCTCAAGGCGATCCGGGAAGAGCTCGGCGAAGGCGACAGCACCGACCTCGGCGACCTGCGCAAGAAGGTCGACGCGGCGAAGCTGCCCGAACCGGTGCTGACGCAGGTGAACCGCGAGCTCGACCGTCTGGGGCGCATGGGCAACAGCGGCGGCGCCGAGTCGCAGATGATCCGCACCTATCTCGACTGGGTGCTCGAAGTGCCGTGGTCCACCACCACCGAAGACCGGCTCGACCCGGTGGCGGCGCGCGCCGTGCTCGACGACGACCACTACGACCTCGACAAGGTCAAGGACCGCATCGTCGAATACCTCGCGGTCCGCAAGCTCAAGGGCGACATGAAGGGGCCGATCCTCTGCTTCGTCGGCCCGCCCGGCGTGGGCAAGACGTCGCTCGGCCAGTCGATTGCGCGGGCCATGCAGCGGACGTTCGTGCGCATCTCGCTCGGCGGCGTGCGCGACGAGGCTGAAATCCGCGGCCATCGCCGCACCTACATCGGGGCCCTGCCCGGGCGCATCGTGCAGGCGCTGAAGCAGGCCGGCTCGATGAACCCGGTCTTCATGCTGGATGAAGCCGACAAGCTCGCGGCCGGCGTCCAGGGCGATCCGGCGGCGGCGCTGCTCGAGGTGCTCGACCCGGCGCAGAACCACAACTTCCGCGATCACTACCTGGAAGTGCCGGTGGACCTCTCGAAGGTGCTCTTCATCGCCACGGCCAACCAGCTCGGCACGATGCATCCGGCGCTGCTCGACCGCATGGAGATCATCCAGCTCTCGGGCTACACGGAAGAAGACAAGCTGCACATCGCGCGGCGTTATCTCATTCCGCGCCAGCTCGCCGACCACGGGCTCACGGCCGACCTGCTCACGATCGACGACAGCGCGCTTCGCGTCGTCGTCTCCGAATACACGCGCGAGGCCGGCGTGCGCAGCCTTGAGCGGCTCATCGGCGCGGTGTCGCGCAAGGTGGCGGCGCGCGTGGCGTCGGCGCCCGCGGGCGACACGGTGCCAGCCACGACGGTGAGCGCCGAACATGTGGACGACTACCTCGGCCCGGCGCGGTTCAAGAAGGAAGTGGCGTTCCGCACCTCCATGCCGGGCGTGGCCACGGGCCTTGCCTGGACCGAAGCCGGCGGCGACGTGCTCTTCATCGAAGCGTCGCTCCTGCCCGGCGGCCACGAGCAGATCATCCTCACCGGCCAGCTCGGGAGCGTGATGCAGGAATCGGCCCGCGCCGCGGTCAGTCACATCCGCGCGCAGGCCGAGAAGCTCGGCGTGGATTCGGCCTTCCTGCGCGGCAAGGACCTGCATCTGCACGTGCCGGCGGGGGCCATTCCGAAGGACGGCCCCTCGGCCGGTGTCACGATGGCCACGGCGATTCTTTCCGCCGCCACGGGGCGTCCGGTGCGCGAAGACGTTGCCATGACGGGCGAGATCACGCTGACCGGCCTCGTGCTGCCGGTGGGCGGCATCCGCGAGAAGGCGCTCGCCGCGCGCCGCTTCGGTGTGAAGACGGTGATCCTGCCGGCGCTCAACGAGCCCGACCTCATCGACATCCCCGTGGAACTGCGCCGCGACATGACGTTCGTGTTCGCGCGCACCCTCGAGGATGTGCTGGCGGCCGCGCTCGGCCCGGCGCCGGCACTGGCCGCGCCGGTGGTCGTGGCGAACGGCCCGCAGGACGTGGACGCGTAAGCCGCGAGAGCCGCGCATGCCGCGTCCGCTCGTCTACTACATCTCGGGGCATGGCTTCGGCCATGCCTCGCGTTCGATCGAGGTTGTGAACGCGTTGCTGGCGCTCGCCCCCGATCTGCCGATTCACATCCGCACGGCGGCGCCGCGCTGGCTCTTCGACCTCACGGTGCGCGGGCCGTTCGTGTTCGCTGTGCTCACCACCGACCCGGGCGTCGTGCAGCACGACAGCCTGAGCCTCGATGCCGCGGAGACCATCCGCCGGGCCGACACCTACGTGCGCGACCTGCCGGACCTTGCGGCGCGTGAAGCCGCGGCGCTCCGCGCGGTGGATGCCGGGTTCGTGATGGCCGACATCCCGCCGCTCGCGCTCGAGGCGGCGCGCCTGGCCGGCGTGCCCTCGATGGCGCTCGGCAACTTCACGTGGGACTGGATCTTCCGCGACTACCCCGGCGGCGCCGCCACGGCCGACGCCCTCGGCGAGATCTACCGCCGTGGCGGACGCGCCTTCCGGCTCCCCCTCTGCGGCGGCTTCGAGACGATTCCCGAGGTCATCGACCTGCCGCTCATCGCGCGGCGGGCCCGGCACACCCCGGCCGAGACACGCGCGCGCCTGGGCCTGCCCGACGGCCGGCTCGCGCTCGTGTCGTTCGGCGGTTACGGCGTGTCGGGCATCGACCTCGAGGCGCTCAGCCGCACCGAGGGCTGGTCGCTGCTCGTGAGCGCGAGCGTGCCCTTCGGGCCCGACCGCGTGCCGCTCGCCCAGGTGTCGACACGCGGGGCGCTGCATCCGCTCGACGAACCGGCGATGTACGCGATGGGCCTGCGCTACGAAGACGTCGTGGCGGCGGTGGATGTCGTCGTGACGAAACCCGGCTACGGCATCATCAGCGAATGCGCGGCCAACGACACGGCCCTGCTCTACACCGACCGCGGGCACTTCATCGAATATGACGTGCTCGTCCGCGAGATGCCGCGCTACGTGCGCTGCGCGTATCTGCCGCAGGCCAAGATCCTCACGGGCCACTGGCAGGCCGCGCTCGACCAGCTCATCGCCGCCCCCGGTCCGGCCGCGCGTCAGGCGGTGGACGGCGCCGACGTGGCGGCGCGCTGGATCCTCGCGCAACTCGACCGCGCCTGACCGGCCGGCGCCGCGCGGCCCGGCGGTATACTCGGCGCCAAGGAGTTTCCCGATGATGTCCCGCCGCTCGCTCATCACCTCCGGCGCCCTCGCTGCCGGCGCCCTCGCCACCACCCGCACGGCCGCGGCCGAACAGGCGGCGTCGATGCCGGCGCCGATCGCCGCGCTGACCTCGATGCGCGGCACGGCGAAGCCGATCACGCGCGACGAGCGGAAGGGCCGCGTGGAGAAAGCGCGCCGGCTCATGACCGAGCAGAAGATCGACGCGCTGATGCTCACCGGCGGCACGTCGCTCGTCTACTTCAGCGGCATCCAGTGGGGCCTGAGCGAACGTCTGTTCTCGCTGGTGATTCCGAAGAGCGGCGAGCCCTTCGTGGTCTGCCCCGCCTTCGAGGAAGACCGCGCGCGCGAGCAGTTCGCCACCAGCCCCTTCACCGGTACCGCCGACGTGCGCACGTGGGAGGAACACGAAAGCCCCTATGAGCGCCTGGCGCAGGGCCTGAAGGATCGCGGCATCACCACGGGCCGCCTTGGCGTCGAGGAAACGGTGCGCCACATGTTCGTGGACGGCGTGGCCAAGGCCGCGCCCGGTCTCACGCTCGTGAGCGGCACCCCCATTACCGGCGGCTGCCGCATCTACAAGGACACGCACGAACTCGACCTGATGAAGTTCGCCTGCGCGGTCACGCTCAAGGCGTACGAAGCCGCCTACACGTCGCTCAAGGAAGGCATGACGCAGAGCGAGTTCCAGGGCCTCATCGCCCAGGCGCACGCGCGGCTCGGCTACCCGGGCTACGCCAGCGCGCAGACGGCGGAGTTCTCGGCCCTGCCCCACGGCTCCATCCAGCCACAGGTGATCAAGGAAGGCACGATCATCCTCATCGACGGCGGCTGCGCGGTGGAAGGCTACCAGTCGGACATCAGCCGCACGTTCGTGCTCGGCAAGGCCACCGACAAGATGAAGAAGGTCTTCGACATCGAGTTCGCCGCGCAGACCGCGGCCCTCAAGGCGGCACGGCCCGGCGTGCCGTGTGAAGCGGTGGACGCCGCCGCGCGCAAGGTCATCGAAGACGCCGGCTACGGCCCCGGCTACAAGTACTTCACGCACCGCGTGGGCCACGGCATGGGCATGGACGGCCACGAATGGCCGTACCTCGTGAAGGGCAACACCCTGCCGCTTGCCCCCGGCATGGTCTTCAGCGACGAACCCGGCATCTACATCACCGGCGAATTCGGCGTGCGCCTCGAAGACGACATGTACATCACCGAGACCGGCGCGGAACTGATGACGCCGCAGAGCCGTTCGCTCGAGAACCCGTTCGCGACCTCGTAACCGCCGTACGGCGGGTCCACGTCGACCTCTGACCGTAGACAGGCCGGGCACCGCGAGATGGAGCCACCGGACGCACAGCGGCACTCCGCAAGCGGACCGCACTGGCCATGCAGAACACTGCCCATTACAAAGTGTCGCCCTCAACGATTCCATACTTGTGCGGACCAGTCGCAGGAGCTCTCGTGTTTGGGCTTGCGCTCTATGGGTTGGCAATGGAGGCCCCGGAGCTATGGCGAGAGGGCGCGGCCACCTTCTTCTCCGACGCCGCTGGCCGCCTGGTCTTCGGCGCGTTTGTTGGGATCTTCAGTGCATCGCCCTATCTTCTATTGACGGCAGGTGCACGCCGAACAGGGCCAGCGCTGCTCTTCACATCGACCAGCGTCGTGTTGTTCGTACTCCAGATGTGGCTCTCTATCGAGGCGGTCTTCTTCTCGCAAAGTTCGACCGGAGCAATTGGGCTTCTCTTCATGCCGCTCTACGCGCTTGTACTGGCCGCAGTCGTTTGGGCTACTGCGGCGGTGGCAAGAAGGGTCAGATCGCACCAAGGTTCGAACCCCGCGCCAAGATGAGAAAGTGCACGCCCGCGGGGCGGCCTGATGTCCAGATGCAGTGGACGGGCCGGGCGACGCCTGGACTGCTGCTGCATGATCACGCGCCCTGAGGATCCCAACGTGGCCCGCGGCGGTCTCCGGTCGGAAAGGCCGTACCAGTACGGCTCGTGGCCCGGCCCGGCGCTCATCGCGTTATCCACTGCGATGGTGTCCTACGTCGTTGGGTGGTTCGGCCTCGCCGTTGTGTCACGCAGCCTGCTGCTGGCTGCCGGCCTCGTCTACTACCGCAGGCGACGGTAGTGGTTCGCAGCACGGCTCGCCCGTCAGGGCGGTCCTGCTCCGCGCGGCCGTGTGGAGCAGACCGCGCACGCGTGAGACGTCAAACGCCAAGGCGGCACCGAAGTCCGCGTGGGGTGTTCAGGCACAGCGGCGACGCCGCGCGTCGCGCAGCACCGCCCGGGGCCCCGCGCTTCCGGCCGACACTCGCCCCCGCCGGCGTTTGACGGTCTGCGGAACCCGGCCGCGCGGAGCAGGACCGCCCTGACGGGCGAGATCGGGGGGGGGCGAACGTCCCCGTATGCAGAACGACCCGCACGCCAGCGGCGAGCGGGTCGCGGGTCGAGCCGGGATGGGTGCCTTACGAATCCTTGACGCAGGTGACGAGCGACCACATCGACAGCAGGTTCACCTTGTCGATGGAGACGGGCCGCAGTTCGGCCTGCTCGAGGAAACGCGGCAGATCCAGATCCGACTTGAAGCCGATGTGCACGCAGAGCGGCGAGATGGCCGTCTCGATCTTCGACAGCACGGGGTTCTCGCTCTTGAAGTGATTCAGGATGATGATGCGGCCGCCGGGCTTGCAGACGCGGCGCATCTCGCGCACGACGGCGACCGGATCCGGCACCACGCTGATGAGGTACGGCGCGTAGACGATGTCGAACGCGTTGTCTTCAAAGGTGAGCGCGGCGGCGTCCATCTCCATCACGCGCACGTTGCGCAGGCGGTTCTTCGCGACGCGCTCGCGGGCGCGTTCGAGCATGCCGGCCGACAGGTCGATGCCCGTCACCTGGCACGACCGCGGATAGTGCCGCAGGTTGATGCCGGTGCCGACGCCCACCTCGAGGATCGACGAGCCCTCGTCGATGACCATGCGTTCGAACGCCTGGAGCCGGCCGGGATGCAGCGTCGGGCCGAACGTCAGATCGTAGACGCCGGAGATCTTCTCGTAGACGCGCTCGACGAACGCGTTCTCGACCACGGTGGACGACAGCGCCTGCGTCGCGGCGTCGCCTCCCATGACCTTCTCGTCCGAGCGCTCATTGAACACAGCCATTCGGGACCCTCCCGGGCGTCGACGGCACTATACCAGAACCGATCCGTGCCGTGCCGGGGCACTCGGGCGCCGCTCAGACCGCGGCCGACACGACCTCGAGTGCCCGTTCCACACGCCCCGCCGGCGTGGACACGACCGCACCGGCAGTCATCGGACGCAGCGCGTCCAGCAGTTCCACGGCAATCTTCACGCCCTCGCGGCGCGCCTCGTCGGCTCCCGTGGTTGCACGCATCCGCTCAACGAGCGTCAACGGCACGACAACATCCGGCACCTCGTTCGCCATGAACTCGGCGTTCAGGGCCGAATCGAAGGGCCAGAGCCCGGCCACGACCGGGATCTTCAGGTGCTCGATGCGGCGGAGGAAGCGTTCGAATGCGGACACATCGAACACCGGGCGCGTGACCACGAACTCGGCCCCGGCCTCCACCTTGTATTCGAAGCGGCGCAGCTCGCGGTCGAGGTCCGCGGCGGCCGGATTCACCATCACACCGGCCAGGAGCCCCGTGGGCTCGCCAATCGGCTGCCCGGCGATGTCGAGGCCGTGATTGAGACGGCTCAGCACGTGTGTCAGGCCCACCGAATCCACGTCGAAGACGGCGGTGGCATCGGGGATGTCGCCGATCTTCCGCACGTCGCCGGTGATGCCGAGGATGTTGCGCACGCCCATGGCGTGGGCGCCGAGCAGGTCCGACTGGATGCCGAGCAGGTTGCGATCGCGGCAGGAGTACTGCAGCAGCGGCTCGATGCCACCCTGCTGGCGGATGAGGGCGGCGAGCGCCAGCGCGCCTACGCGGGCGCCGCCGCGCGGGGCATCGGACACGAGCACGAGGTCGATGCCGCGGCCGGCGGCGAGGCGTGCCGCGGCGAGCGCATCGGCGGCGGCATGACCACGGGGCGGCACGAGTTCCACGCCGGTGATGAAGGTGCCGGCCGAGAGCTTCGCGCCGACGACGGACTTGTCGGCGCGCGCCACGGGCGTGCGCGCCATCGGCGTCTCGACCGTCACGGCGCGATGGCGGGCATCACCGGCCGCACGCGTCGAATCGGGCGCCAGCTGCTTCACGGCGAGCGCGATCTGGCGGATGTGTTCGGGCGTGGTGCCGCAGCAGCCGCCCACCAGTCGCACGCCGGCCGCGATGAACCGCCGCGCGTACGACGCCATGTATTCCGGCGAGCACAGGTAGATGTTGCGGCCTTCGATGTCGCGCGGCTTGCCGGCGTTCGGCTGCGACGACAGCGGCGCCGCGCCACAGGCATCGGCGAGCCGTTCGATCGTCTCGAGCATCGGCGCCGGGCCGACGCTGCAGTTGACGCCGACGACGTTCGCGCCACGTGCGAGCAGGGCCGGGCCGAACTGTTCCGGCGGCGTGCCATCGAGGCTGTTGCCGTCTTCTTCGGTCGTGACCTGCGCCACGATCGGCAGGTCGCACACGGCGCGCACCGCGTCCACCGCCGCCGCCGCTTCGTTCCAGTCGCGGAACGTCTCGAGCATCAGCAGGTCCACGCCGCCTTCGACGAGGGCCGCCGCCTGCTCGCGGAAGAACTCGCGCGCTTCGTCGAGGCCGGTCTTGCCCCACGGCTCGATGCGCACACCGAGCGGCCCGATGGCACCGGCCACGTACGCGGTGTCACCCGCCGCCGCCCGCGCCAGCCGCGCGCCGGCCAGGTTGATGGCGTGCACCTCGTCGCCGAGGCCGAAGGCGCGCAGCTTGAGCCGCGAGGCGCCGAAGGTGTTGGTCTCGATCACATCGGCGCCGGCCGCGAGGTACTCGCGGTGGACGTCGGTCACGAGGTCGGGCTGCGAGACGTTGAGCGACTCGAAGCAGCGGTTGATGAACACACCCCGGCCGTACAGCTGGGTGCCCATCGCGCCGTCGCAGACGAGGACACGCGAGGCGAGCGCGTCGAGGAAACCGGGACGTGACATCAGGATGCGGCGCGCGGCGTCAGCCGGCGCGGCGCCGGCCTATCGGACCGACTGCGGCGCCGTGACACCGGCGGGCGCCGGCACGAGGAGCTCGGTCTTGTCCCACACGAAGTCTTCCTTGCTGTAGACCGCCAGCTCGTAGTCCTTGCCCATGAAGATGGCCGAGACCGGGCAGGCTTCCTCGCAGTAGCCGCAGAAGATGCAGCGCGTCTTGTGGATCTGGTAGACCGCCGCGTAGCGCGGACCAGCCATCACCGTGCCGTCGTTCTCAGCGGCCTCGAGGTAGATGGCATCGGCCGGGCAGGCCACGGAGCACAGGCCGCAGGCCACGCACTTCTCCATGCCGTGCTCGTCGCGCATGAGCACCTGCTTGCCGCGATAGCGCGGGAACATCGGCACTTTCTGGTTCGGATAGTCCACCGTGATGGGCTTCCGGAACAGGTGCTTGAACGTCAGCGCGAAACCGTTGACCAACGGGCGAATCATGCCGCTCCCTTGACGGGGCAGAATGGCGCCCCGTAACTCCGCAATTGTAGCATCGGCGCGCAGGGCCGGGCGGTTCCGGTCCCCCGCGGGGGCGTTCGGTTACCATGGGACGGCCGGGCGTTGAGGGAAACGCCGCGCCCGTGGCGACCGTATACGTATTCGAGGAGCCCACCCCGTGGACCAGCCCGACCGTGCCGAAGCCGACGCGCCCGTGACGCCAGAGCTCCCGCTCCCCGGCCCCGAGCCCGTGGCTGCGGACGAGCCCGCCCAGGCGCCGGCCGCCCCGTTCGCCGCGCGGGTGGATGCCCCCGCCGACGGCTACACCGCCGTACCGCTAGCCAGCTTCGACGCGCCGCCGCCGGGCCACCACCACCCCGGCGCCTTCACGCCGGTCAGTGCCGCGGCGACCCGAGGCGACCGGCTGGCCGCGTGGCAGGAGGAATTCTGGGCGTGGATGAAGACGCTGGCCTCGGCCGCCCTCTACGCCATCGTCATCGTGACGTTCGTCTTCCAGGTGGCGCGTGTCGAGGGGCTCAGCATGGCGCCCACGCTCGACGATCAGGATCGCCTCATCGTCAACAAGCTGATCTACCGGATGTCGGACCCGCGCCGCGGCGACATCGTGATGCTCTACTACCCGCTCGACCCCGACAAGATGTTCGTCAAGCGCGTCATCGCCGAGGAAGGTGATCAGGTGCGCATCGTCGATGGCCGCGTCTACGTGAACGACGTGCCGATGCCGAGCGAGTACGTGCCGGTCGAATACCAGAGCCACGACGACTGGGGCCCGCAGGTGATTCCACAGGGCCACTATTTCGTGATGGGCGATCACCGGAACAACAGCCAGGACAGCCGCCACTTCGGCTTCGTGCCCAAGCGCTACATCGTCGGCAAGGTCCAGGTGCGCTGGTGGCCGGTGCCGCAGGCGCGCACGTTCTAGTCGTCCCCGGGTGTCGCGGCCGGCTTCGAGAGCGCCTCGCCGGGTTTACCAAGAATCACGACGGAGATGACCGCCGGCTCGCTCTCGCTCGCATTCGCCGACGTGCTGTGCACCGACCCCATCGGCTCGAAGAACGACTGCCCCGCCTCGAGCACCTGCGCCGGCTCGCCGTTGATCGCCCAGCGGATCTTCCCGCGCACGACATACCCGAAGGTTGGCCCCGGATGCTGGTGCGCGGCTGATTCCGCGCCCGGCGGATACGTGACCTCGAGCATCGTGCCCTGAAAGCCCGGGAACGCCGCGCCGAGGGGGTGCGCACCGAGCGGCCGCGAGGTCGTGCCCGGCCGTGCCTGCGCCGCGTGCATCCGCGGCGCCAGCGCCGCTCCCACGATCACCGCCACGCCCGCCTGCAGTACGTCTCGCCGTTCCATCGCGCGTCCTCCTGACGGCCGCACGCTATCACGACGGAGGCCGCCGGGACGAGCGACGCGACGAAGGCGACACGGCGCCGCGCGGACGAGCCGGATGCGCGCGTACGCGTCGAGCGTGCCGGCACGCGGACGCGGCGGTTCTCCAGCGGCTTCACCACAACTTCCACGGCGCACCTCCGCTGTGCCACAGAGACTCGAGGAGCTGCCGCTCCCGCACGGTGTCCATGGGCTGCCAGAACCCTTCGTGTCTGAATCCCGCGAGCTGTCCGCGACGGGCGAGCTGTTCGAGCGGTTCTCGTTCGAGCACGGTCGAGTCGTCCCGCAGCAGGTCGAACACACCAGGCTCGAACACGAAGAACCCGCCGTTGATCCAGCCTTCACCGGACTGGGGCTTCTCCGAGAACTCCCTGACCAGGCCGTCTTCGAGCGTGAGGCCCCCGAACCGCGCCGGCGGCCGCACGGCGGTGACGGTCGCGAGCTTGCCGTGGCTGCGGTGAAAAGCCAGCAGCGCCTGCATGTCCACCGCGCCAAGGCCGTCGCCGTAGGTCACCATGAAGGTGCCGCCATCGAGCAGCGGCTTCAGACGGCGCACGCGTCCGCCGGTCATCGTGTCGAGCCCGGTGTCGACGACGCTCACCCGCCAGTCGGGCGCGCCGGCGCTCAGCACGTCGCGCGTGCCGTCCTTGAGGTTGATCGTGAAGTCGCTGTGATGCAGGAAGAAGCTGGCGAAGTACTCCTTGATGAGCTCGCCGCGGTAGCCGCAAGCCACGACGAAGTCGTTCAGCCCCTGCGCCGCATAGATGCTCAAGATGTGCCACAGGATCGGCTGGCCACCGATCTCCACCATGGGCTTCGGCCGCGTCACCGTCTCTTCGGCGATGCGGGTGCCCTTGCCTCCGGCCAGGATGACGACCTTCACGAGTGACTCCGTTCGGGCGCGTCCTCGAACGGACGCGGCATGGGCAGCGGCACCAGGAAGCGGCCGCCGGCGGCACGGTAGGCTGCCTGCTGGCGGGCGATCTCGGCGCCGAGGTTCCACGGGAAGATGACCGCGTAGTCGGGCCGCCGTTCGGCCAGCGCCTCGACCGGCAGAATCGGCACACCCACGCCCGGCACGAAGCCGCCCACCTTGAGCGGATTGCGGTCCACCGTGAATGAGACGACCTCGGTGCCGAGCCCGCAGAAGTTCAGGATCGTCGTGGCCTTGGCCGGCGCGCCGTAGCCAGCCACGGTCTTCCCCGCCGCCACGAACCCGCCGAGCATGCCGCGCAGCGCGTCGCGATTGGCGTGCACCGCCGTGGCGAAGCGGTCGTAGGTCGCCGGATCGGCGAACCCGTGCGCGCGTTCCCGCGCGATGGCCGTGACGACCTCGGCGCCGTGCGATGGCCAGGCAGCGCGATGCCCGAGGTGTGCGCGCAGCGAGCCGCCGTGGATGGCCACGTGGTCCACGCGCACGAGCGAGAGCCCGGCCTCCTCGGCCAGCCGCGCCAGCGCGCCGATCGAGAAATACGACAGGTGCTCGTGATAGATCGTGTCGTATTCCAGCCGGTCGAGCATCTCGCCCACGTAGGGCGCCTCGACGATGACCATCCCGTCCGGACCGATCATGCGGCCGGCGCCGCGCAGGAACCCCACCGGATCGTCCACGTGCGCCAGCACGTTGTTGGCGAGCACCGCCCGCGCCGGGCCGTGCACGTTGCGCAGGGCACCGCCCGCGGCATCGTCGAAGAACCGCGTCACCGTCTCGACGCCGCGGCCGCGCGCGATCTCGGCCACGTTGGCCGCCGGCTCGACGCCGAGCGTGCGCACGCCGAGCGCCTGGAACTCGAGCAGCAGCGAGCCGTCGTTGCTTGCGATGTCGACGACCAGGTCCTGCGGACCGGCGCCGAGCAGCTGCACGACGTGCGCGGCATAGCCGCGGTTGTGCGCGCGCATCGTGTCGGACATGCCCGTCAGGTAGACGTAGTGGGCGAACAGCACTTCCGGGTCGATGACGTCGGGCGTCTGCACGAGCGTGCAGGTGCGGCAGACACAGACGTCGAGCGGGTAGCGGGCCTGCGCGGCCAGCTCGTCGGCCGTGCGCGGCAGGTTGTTGGCCAGCGGCATCGGCCCCAGCTGCAGGAACGGCGCGTCAAAGGCCGCGCCGCAGGCGCGGCAGGCCGGACGTCGTGAGTGGGCGCTCGGTGAGGTGGACATGTGGAGACTGACTAGTGAGTTTCTGCCGAACGTCGCGCGGGGCCTAGAGGCCACCACACGGCGGCAATGGCGGCGGCGGCCAGCGCCATGGCGGCGAGGGGCGAGGGTGCCCCGTCGAGGAACGATACGTACTGGGGCGCGGTCTTGCCGATGACCGTCAGCCACGGCAGTTCGGGACCGGCCACGAAGACCCGCAGCAGCGACTCGGGCAGGCTTTCACGGGCCATCGCGAGGGCCCACGACACAGCGATGGCCAGCGCGAGGATCCAGCGGCGCGGCACCGCGGGCAGCCGCTCGAGGACCGGCACGGCATACAGGAAGCAGAACGGCACGAGCGGCAGCAGGTACCGCAGCCCGGTGTTCCACTGCAGCCGGGCGAACTGGTTGGCGCTGCAGAAGAGCAGGAACCCGACGAAGTAGGCAGCCACGGCCGCCGTCTGCCGGCCGCTCAGCCAGGTCCGAGGCATGAGCCACAGCCCCGGCAGCGCCAGCAGCAGCAACGGACCGAAGGCGAAGAGTCCGAAGCGCGGGTCGAAGAGATTCTGGCCGATGAGGTCGAGTTGCGGCACGCTCATGCCGCTGTAGCCGTAGACGCTGTACTCGGTCGGCGGCATGAGCGACTGCGGCACGATGAGCGGCGAGCCGAACGCCCACCACTGATAGGCAAGCAGGGCCGCGAGCGGCCCGGCGGATCCGGCACCGAACCACGCCGCACGGCGGGCGACGTCGGCCAGGCCCTCGGGCGCGCCGGCTGGCCGGCGTGTCTCGAAGCTCGCCCACCAGCCGAGGAAGGCCGCCGGCACGACACCGCTGTAGTCCATGGTCACGCCGACCCCCGCGAGCACCCCGGCCGCAGCGAGCGTGCCGGTTGTGGCCGCACGCTGCCACAGGAGCACGAATGCCGCGAAGACCGCGATGCCGAGCAGATGATTGTGGTTGAGATACGCGGCGCGGAAGAAGACCGGTGTCGCTACGACGCTGAGCGCGCCGTACATCGCCGCCCGCCGCGGCGCGAGCCCGCGCGCGAGCAGGGCGCGGAACATGAGCCAGCCGAGCAGCGCCGTGAGCGGCGCCATCACACCCACCGCCGACACGACGGCCGCCACGCCGAACTTCAGGTCAAGTCCGCGCTCGCGCGCCTCGCGGAAGAACCGCTGGCGGTTCGGTCTCGGGTCGTCATAGACCGCGCTCTGCGGCCCGGGGGTCTCCGCGAGCCGGCGTCTGGCGGCGCGCTCCGCCGCCGCGAGCAGGGGCCGCGCGAGCACGAGCGGCACCGCCGCCACGACCGAGGCTCCGGGGTTGTTGTTGATGAAGGCCCGGCCCGACGGCGCGACGAAGATGTCCGGGTGGAGGCCCGTGTACTCGTCCACCGCGAGCGTACCGCGTTCGGCCAGCGCGATGGCCGGGTAGAGCTCACGCGAGATGTTGGTCGCAAAGTGCAGCGACAGCACGATCCAGAGGCTGACGACGAGGCGCAGCCCGAGGTGTGACTCAGGGCGCGACATGCGGCTGACGCACCACGCTGAACACGCCGGCATCCGGAACGATCACCACGACCGTGCCGGTGTCGTCGGCGTCGGCCGTGCCGGCGCACAGGTCCGGATTCCGTTCCCACCGCGACCGGTCGGTCCAGCACGAGGTGGTGTAGGAGCCGGGCGCGAGGCCCGCGATGGTCACACGGCCGGCCCGCGCCGCCTTGATGACGACCGCCATGCGATCGTCGGGGTGCTGCACGGCCACCGGGGCGAACGCGTCGTCACTCGACGTGGCCCCGATGCGGACGCCCCCGGGGCGGAACGCGCGGAAGTACTGCCGCAGGTACCAGCCCGTCGCCGAGAGCAGCGCCCGCTCCCCGGCCGGCTTGGCCGGGTCGAGGATGAAAAGATGCGCGCCGGTGTCGCCGTCTGGAAAAGCAAGGGCGAACTGCTGCCACGCCGAGACGTTGCCCAGCGTCAGGTCCTGATGCAGCGACTCGGCCGACGAGCCGATGTGCTCGAGCATCGCCGTGGCCACGCCGCGCTGGCGCGACATCTCGCCGATGGCGCCAATCACGTCGGGCGTCGCGCCGCCGTAGCGGTGATAGGACAGCTCGCGAAGATAGGGGCGCAGCGCCTCCAGGCGCCAGCTCGGCTCGAAGTACTGGAGCGCCCGCGAGGCATTGGTGGTCGAGGGGCCGACGATCGACGGGGTGAACCCCGCGGCCTTCAGCCGCTCGGCAGCGGCCAGCGCGGACGCGGCGATGAATTCGCCAGTCCAGGCGCGCGAATTGTCGGGCTCGAGAATCATTTCCCAGGTGTCGGGCACGAGACCGAACGTGTCTCGCAGGTGTTCGTAGACGGCCAGCACGAACTCCGCGTACTCCGCCGGCGCCTCGTGGTGATTGGCCGCACCACTGCACAGGCCGTCGGTGAAGGCGACGTAGTTGACGTTCAACCAGAGTTTCTCGCCCCGCGCTTCGAGCCGCCGCTTGAGCGGGAGCACCACCCCGCGCACCTCGGCGTCGACGGTGCGCCAGATGAATCCGGCATCGCGCCTGGTGCCGGGTTCGTCGTCGTCGTTGACCGTCGAGTAGCGCCGGCAGCGCCACTCCTCCCGGCTGATGCGGCCCGCCTCGTACTCCGCCTTGAGGTCGCGGGTGTGCTCGATCGACGCCGGCACTTCGAGACGCAGCCGCGTCAGACCGACATCGACGGCCTTGTCGAACAGCTCATCGAGGACCTCGTGCCGGTGCTCGACACCGGCAAGGTAGTCGAGCCCCGCCTGGGCCACCGCCTCCCAGCCGTGGATGGTCTGGTGGCGCTCCTCGTGATCGAGAGTGATCGTCGCAACGCCAGGCTGATTCCGATAGGCCGACACCAGCAGGGCCGCGATCGACAGCGTCAGCAGCACGAGCAGCAGCGAAAATCGGAGTCGCGGGGCGGCGGACTGCATCATGGGTGTCGTTCGTGGCCGACCGGTCCGCAGGATCGTACAGCAGGTCCGGTGCGGCCGCACTCGCCCCCTGTCTCCTCCCGTCTCCCGTTCTGCCGGTATATCGTCCGACACGGGCGCTGCGGCCAGTGCCCGCCACGGCTGCCACGAAGGGCAACCTCGGGCAACAGCGGACAGTCTGGAAACGCACCGACTTTCACGCCCAGACGCCATCGGGCCGCCGGGTTCGCTGTGGTACGATTCTCGCTCGGCGTTTGCCGAGTCCATGGGCACCCTCGACGCACGCACCGACCTCTCGCGCGCCGTGGCCGGCACGACCGTGCATCCACGTGAAGCTGGCGGTCTCGACACGGCGCGGCCGCCGGAACTGAGCGTCATCATTCCGGCGTTCAACGAGGAAGGCGGCATCCGCACGACGGTCGAACGCGTCCAGGCCGTGCTCGACCAGATGCGCTGCCGGTCGGAACTCGTGGTCGTCGACGACGGCTCGGCCGACAAGACCGCCGCCGAGGCCCGTGCGGCCGGCGCCCGCGTGGTCTCGCACCCGAAGAACATGGGCTACGGCGCGGCGCTCAAGACCGGCATCCTCGGCAGCAAGGCCGACTGCATCCTCATCATCGACGCCGACTGCACGTATCCCCCCGAGGCGATTCCCCGCCTGTGGGCGCATATGGATACGGCGGACATGGCCGTCGGCGCGCGCCCCATCACCTCGACCGGCATCACCTGGGCCCGCCGCCCGGCCAAGTGGTTCCTGAACAAGCTCGCCAGTTACCTCGTCGGCCAGCACATTCCGGACCTCAACTCCGGCCAGCGCATCATGCGCCGGACGGTGCTGATGCAGTATCTGCCGCTGCTGCCCATGGGCTTCTCGTTCACGAGCACCATCACGATGGCGATGCTCGCTAACGGCTACCAGGTGATCTACGAGCCGATCGAGTACGCGGTGCGCACCGGCCGCTCGAAGATTCGGCCGCAGGACTTCGGCAACTTCATCCTGCTGGTCGTGCGCGCCATCGTGCTCTTCAACCCGCTCAAGATCTTCCTGCCGGCGGGCGCCGCGCTGTTCCTCATCGGCATCGGCAAGCTCATCGAGGACATCTACCTGATGAACCTCTCGGAAACCGCGGTGATGGCCTTCCTCTCGGCCATCGTCGTCTGGTCGGTGGGCCTGCTCGCCGACATGATTGCCCGCCTTCAGCTCACGCTTCGCGGTCCGCAGGCCTAGGACCCACGGCCATGCTCCGCTGGGTCATTCGCACCGTCGTCTCGGTGTCGGTGGTCGCCGTGCTGGTCACGGTGGCGTCCACCGACGGGCTGCGGCAGGCCTTCGGTGAGGTGCGCGGCGCGGTGTGGATCGCGAGCCTCGCGGTGTTCCTCGCCGGCCACGCCCTGAACGCCGCGAAGTACCGCTGGCTGCTGCAGGACCGGCGCGCCACGCTCGGGCTGTGCCTGCGCGCGCACTTCGCCGGCCTGGTCGCGAATCTCGGCCTGCCCGGCGTCGCCGGCGGCGACGTGGTGCGCGCCACGTATCTGCTGCCGCACGGCGTCGGCGGGCGCGCGGCCACGGTGGCAAGCGTGCTCGACCGCCTCGTCGACACCGCCACGCTCGGGCTGCTCATCGGCGCGGGCGCGCTCGTCGCGGGCGTGCCGCCGGCGCTCACAGCCGCGAACATCGGCGTGCGCTGGCCGCTCATCGGCGCGGGCGCGGGCGCGCTCGCCCTCGGCGCTGTGGCCCTCGTGGTGCTGAAGCGGAAGACGGGCGGCAGCGGCGTGTCGCTCGCGAGTCTCGCCGGCGACGTCCGCGGCCGGGCGGGCGCGCTCGCCGCCGCCGTGGTCGTGACCGCCGTCGTGCAGTCGGCCTTCGTCATGACCAACGTGTGGATGGCCGCCGACCTCGGTCTCGACATCGGCATCGCGCCGTGGTTCGTGGCCTGGCCGCTCTCGAAGATCATCGCCATCCTGCCCATCAGCCTCGGCGGCATCGGCGTGCGCGAGGCCGCCCTCGTGTCGCTGCTGGCGCCCTTCGGCGCGCCGAGCGCCCTCGTCTTCGCCTCGGGCCTGCTGTGGCAGGGCGTGCTCATGACGAGCGGCCTCATCGGCCTCGCCATCGGCAGTCTTCTCGGCGCGGCGCCTCTGCCGGCGCCGCCTTCCCCGGTGCAGCGCTCATGAGTCAGTCCGTGGATCATCCGATCGTCATCCTCGGCGGCGGTCCGGCCGGCCTCGCCGCCGCCCACCAGCTCGCCCGCCGCGGCTGGCGCCAGGTCACCGTGCTCGAACGGGGCCCGCGCGTCGGCGGCAACGCCGGCAGCTTCGTGCTCGACGGCATCCCGGTGGACTTCGGTTCGCACCGCCTGCACCCGAGCACGTCGCCCGCGCTCATGGCCGACATCAAGGCGCTGCTCGGCGACGACCTGCTCGATCGGCCACGTCACGGCCGCATCCGCCTGCAGGGCCGCTGGGTGCACTTCCCGCTGAAGCCGGTGGACCTCGCACTGCGGCTGCCGCCGGCGTTCGCGTTTGGCGTGCTCGGAGATGCGCTCACGAAGACGTTCGCGCCGGAGGTGGATCCGCCAACCTTCGCATCGCTGCTCGAGAAAGGGCTCGGCAAGACCATCTGCCGCGAGTTCTATTTCCCCTACGCGCAGAAGCTCTGGGGCCTGCCGCCCGAGGCGCTCGATGCCGAACAGGCGCGGCGGCGCGTGGCCAATTCGTCGCTCGGCAAGATGATCCAGCGCGTGCTCACCATGGTGCCGGGCCTCAAACCGCCGGGCGCCGGACGCTTCTTCTATCCGAGACACGGCTTCGGCCAGATCGCGGACGCGTTCGGCCAGGCGGCCGCGAAGGCCGGCGCGACGGTGGCACTCAACGCCCAGGTGCACGCGGTGATGGCCGAGGGCACGCGCGTCACCGGTGTCGACGTCACGATCGGCGGCAACCGGCGGCTGCTGCCGTCGCGCCAGGTGCTCTCGACGATTCCACTCACCGTGCTCGCGCGCCTCGTCACCGGCGTCGCGACGCCGCCGCCGCTCGAGAAGGCCGCCGGCCTCGGCTACCGCGGCATGGTGCTCATCTACACGACGCTCGAGGCCGAGCGGTTCACCGAGTTCGACGCGCACTACTTTCCCGAAGCGCACCTGCGGGTGAGCCGCATGTCGGAGCCGAAGAACTACAGCCTCACGTCGAGCCCCGGCACGACCGTGCTCTGCGCCGAGCTGCCCTGCGCGGTGGGCGGCGAGGAGTGGTCGATGAGCGACCAGCAGCTCCTCGAACTCTTCCGCGGCGACATCACGCGCGCGGGCCTTGGTCCGCTGCCGCCGGTGACCGGCGTGCATGTCGCGCGCATCCCGCAGGCGTATCCGCTCTACACCGAAGGCTACCGGCAGGCGTTCGACGCGCTGGACACGTGGGCCGGCGGCCTCGAGGGCCTCGTCACCTTCGGGCGCCAGGGTCTGTTCGTGCACGACAACACCCATCACACGATGGCCATGGCCTACGCGCTCGTCGAAAGCCTGCAGCCCTCGGGCGCGCTCGACCGCGCGGCCTGGGGCGCGGCGCGGCGGAGCTTCGAGTCGAATGTCGTCGAAGACTGACGTGCCGGCGGCCCCCTGGGGCTGGGCCGTCGCGGCAGTGCTCGCCGTGGCGGCCGCGGTGCGTCTGCCGGGGCTGCAGGCCGAACTCTGGTACGACGAGATCGCCACGCTCGTCCTCTCGATCCGGCAGCCGCTCTGGACGATCCTCACGGACTTTCCCGGCGTGAACCAGCATCCGCTCTACAGCGTGCTCGCGCACGGCACGGTGGCGCTCGTCGGCGAGGCGCCGTGGAGCATCCGCTTCCCCGCCGTGGTCTTCGGCGTCGTCGCCGTGTGGACGGTGTGGGATGCGGGGCGCATGTTCCTGACGCGCGTCGAAGCCCTTGCCGCCGCGGTGCTCGTCGCCACGTCGAGCCACCATGTGTGGTTCTCGCAGAACGCGCGCGGCTACACGATGCTCGCCGCCTTCACGCTGGCCTCGACGGTAGCGCTCCTGCGGATTGCCGCGACCAGCGAGCGACGGCACTACGTGGCCTACGTCGTCTGCGCCGTGGCCGGCGTCTTCACCCACCTCACGATGGCCTTCGTGCTCCTGGCGCACGTGCTCACGGTGGGTGTGGCCTGGCTGGCCGGCGGCGCGACGGCGCGCCGCTTCGTGCCCTCGCGGCTTCTCGCGATGTGGGCGGTGACGATCGCGCTCATCGCCGCCACCTATGGCGCCTACGTGCCCGATCTGCTGGCCACCTTCGCCGAGACGGCGCCGCCCCAGGCCGCCAAGGTGGCGACGGCCGGCCGCGCCGTCGCCGATCTGCTGCGCGGAGTCACGGAGGGGTTCGGCATACTCGGCCTCGTCGTCGCGGTCCTTGCGGGCGCCACCGGCGGGCTGCATCTGCTGCGCGTGCAGCCGTTCATCGTGTGGCTGCTCGTCTCGCCCGCGATCGCCACCGTGGGGCTCACCGCGCTCATGGGCCAGCCGATCCGGCCGCGATTCCTGTTCAATCTCTCGGGCGCGGCAGCGCTCTTCGTGGCCGCCGGCGCGTCGGTGCTCGCGCGCGCGATCGCCACCCGGGTCGGCGGGCCAAGTCCCGCCGCCTACGGCGCCTGCCTCGTGGCCCTGCTGCTGACGCTCGCCCCGGGCGCCGCCGCCGCGCTTGCCCGCAACGCGACGATGCCGAAGCAGCACTTCACGGCGCCGATGGCGATGCTCGACGCGGCGGCCGCCTCCGGCCGCACCGTCGTCGGCGCCGGCGCCATCTGCCTGCCGCTGCGGCGTTTCTTCGAACGGTCATGGCCGTGCGTGGAGACCCACGAGGCGTGGACAGCCGAGATGGCGACGCACGACCGCGTGCTCGCGGTGCACACGCTCATCGAGTTCTGGGACGACCCGGCGCTCATCGAGACGCTGGCGCGCGACTGCCGTGACGTGCAGCGTTTCCCCGGCACGCTCAGCGGTGGCGATGTCGTGGTGTGCGAGGCGCGCGGCACGCGCTAACCGGCGCGACTCCCGCTCACACGAAGCGCGCCTTCAGGCGATGCCACGGTGCCTCGACGACGTGCCAGAGCAGCGTCGCGAGCGCCAGCGAGACTCCCCACGACAGCACGGCGCGCAGCGGAAGTCCGAACGTCATCGCCGACGGCAGGCCGGCGGCCCTGAGCGCCGAGTCGAGGATGTTCGGCGCAAACGGATGCACGAGGTAGATGCCGTAACTGATGCGGCCCACGGCGACCACCGCGGGATGCCCCAGTCCGCGCCCGACGACGCCCGGCCAGCCACAGACTCCGCGCCAGACGATCCACGCGAAGACGAAGGCCTGCGCCACCTGTCGCCACACGACGAACCCTGACGGCAGCGTGGCGCCGAGCCACTCGGGGATCGTGAGCGCCAGCCAGGCGGCAAGCCCGATGGCACCGGCTCGTGGCCACACGCGCGCCGCCGCATCGCCTGCCGCCGGCGCCCACGCCACCCACGCGATGAGCGCGCCCACGCCGAGCGAGTCGGCGCTGCCGCCGGGCACGAGCGCCCAGAACGCCTCCGTGAGCCCGCGCGCGTCGGCCATGAGGCGCGTGGCGGGCCCGAGCAGCACCGTCGCCGCGAAGAGCCACGGCAGGCGCGCCGCCGGCAACCAGACGACGGCCCACGGCCAGAGCAGGTAGAACTGCTCTTCCACGGCCAGTGACCAGAAGTGGCTGAAGTGCCCCTGCCACACGCCCTGCCACGCGGTGTAGGCGTTCGAGAGATAGGCGGCGTGCCACGGCCACGTCGTGGCGGCAAGCGGCACGTCGGCAGCCCACGCCAGCGCGAGCACGACAGAGAACGCCGGAAAGAGGCGCAGGGCGCGACGCAGGTAGAAGCGGCCCACGGCGGCCGGCCGATCGGGCGCGCTGCGCAGACCGAGCAGGATGCGCGTGATGAGAAAGCCGCTCAGCACGAAGAACAGATGCACACCGGCGCCAAACGGCAGACCGAACTGCCACCCGGGCAGCCAGTGCGACCAGGCGACGGCCGCCACCGAGACGGCGCGCAGGCCGTCGAGATGCGGCGCGTAGGCCGGCCGCGCCTCAGTAGCCACGCGCGAGATCGACCAGCCAGTGCACGGGCTGGCCCGCCTCCCGGCGGCGGATGTTCTCGGCGAAGAGATCGACGACGTCGAACCAGTGGTCGGGGCGGAACCCCGAGGTATGCGGCGTGAGCACGGTGTTCGGCGCGCGCCAGATCGGATGCGACGCCGGCAGCGGCTCTTCGTGGAAGACATCGAGCGCCGCCCCGGCGAGGTGGCCGCTCGTGAGTGCGTCGACGAGCGCCAGGGTGTCCACGAGCTGGCCGCGGGCGACGTTCACGAGGCGGGCGCCCGGACGCATCCGCGCGATCCGCGTCCGATCGAACAGCGCGTCGGTCGCGGCCGTGAGCGGCGCGGCGATGACGACGACGTCGGCCACCGCGAGCATCTCGTCGAGGCCCTCGGGCCCCCACACGCGCGACACGCCGGGCGGCGCCCCGCGTGACGGATCGCGCCTGACCCCCACGACGTCCATGCCGAAGGCCGCGGCGAGCCGTGCCACTTCCGCGCCGATGGACCCGAGGCCCACGACCCCGAGGCGCTGGCCGCGCAGCACCGTGGGCAACTGCGCGCCGGTGAATTCGTTCTGCGCCCACGCGGCCTGCTGCTGGCGCTCGAAGGCGAGCGGCAGGCGCCGCGTGAGGGCCAGCAGCGACGCCAGCACATGTTCGGCGATCGGCGTGGACTGGATCTGCCGCGAGTTCGACACGATGATGCCGCGGGCGGCCAGTTCCGGCAGGCAGAGCGTGCCGACGGCCACCGCCGAGGAATGCAGCCAGGCCAGACGCTCGGCCGTCGCAAGTTCGGGCGGCGTCAGCACCCAGGTGAAGGCGATGTCACAGACGCGCAGGCCCTCGGCGCGCGCCTCGGGCGTCGTGGCGTGGAGAAACATGTGCTGCGGGCAGGTGGCGCGCAGACGGTCGACGGCCGCCGCGGGGATCTGCCACGCGGCCACGGGCTGCTGGATCGAGACGAGGATCGTCACCGTGCGCGGCTCCGCGCCGGGCGCATCGCGCGCCGGTAGTGGCCGGAGCGTCCGCCGCGCTTCTCCTCGAGGCGCACGTCCTCGATCACCATCGCCTTGTCGATGGCCTTGAGCATGTCGTAGACGGTCAGCGCGGCGACCGACACGGCGGTGAGCGCCTCCATCTCGACGCCGGTCTGGCCCTGCGTGCGCACGGCGGCGCGAATGCCGATGCCGCGCGGGGTGTGCGCGAGCTCCACGTCGATGCCCGTCAGCACGAGCGGATGACAGAGCGGAATGAGGTCGGATGTGCGCTTGGCCGCCATCACACCGGCGAGGCGTGCCGCCTGCAGCGGGTCGCCCTTCTTCAGCCGGCCGTCGCGCAGCGCCCGCCGCGTCGCGGCGGCGAGGGCGACGTGGCCCGAAGCCACCGCCTCGCGTTCGGTCACCGCCTTGGCGCCGACGTCCACCATGCGCAGGCGGCCGTCGGCATCGGCGTGAGTGAGTCGCGCGGGTTTCGGCATGCGCCCTCCTCGGGGCGGCGGCTAGGGCGTCGGGTCGCCCTGCGCCAGGAAGAACGAGAGGCTCTCGAGCGACACCGTGAGGTCCACGCCCTTGAGCTTGATGCCTTCGGGCACGAGCAGCGTGCCGGGCGAAAAATTGAGCACGGCCTTGACGCCGCTGCCCGCCACCTGGTCGAGCACGTGCTGGGCGGCCTCGGCCGGCACCGCCAGGACGACGATGTCCACCCGCTCCTTCTTCAGCACTTTGCGGATGTCGCGCACGTCGTGAATCGGCACGCCGCCCCGCGACTCCTCGCCGATCTTGCCATCGGCGCTGTCGAACATCGCGACGATCTCGAAGCCTTCCCGGCGGAACCCCGGGTAGTCGGCGAGGGCCATGCCGAGGTTACCGGCGCCCATCACCACCACCTTCAGCTTCCGGTCGAGGCCCAGGATCTGCCGCAGGTGCAGCTTGAGGTCCTTGACGTAGTAGCCGACGCCGCGCACGCCGAATTCGCCGAAATACGCCAGGTCCTTGCGGATCTGGGCGGCGTTCAGATGGAAGCGCTCGGCCAGCGTCTGGGACGAGATGGTCTCGACCCCATCGGCTTCGAGCTGGTTGAGGCAGCGGAGGTAGACGGAGAGGCGGCTTGTCGTGAGTTCCGACACCTGCTCGGTGGCGGCCTTCCGCTTGTTCTTCGAATTCACACGCCTCGTCAGGATACGGCAAAGGGTCGAGACCGGTAAAGCCTCACGGCCGGCCGGCGGTCCTGCGTTACCATCCCGGCCTATGGCCCATACCTCCACGCCCCCCGGACCGGGTGACGCCGCCCCGAAGGTGTTCACGCCCTACGTGCCCGCCAGCCAGTCGATGGCCGAGTTCACCGCCAAAGCCATCATCCTCGGGGTGCTTTTCGGCCTCCTCTTCGGCGCGTCGACGGTCTACCTCGGCCTGCGGGCCGGCCTCACGGTCTCGGCCTCCATCCCGATTGCCGTGCTCGCCATCTCGGTGCTGAAGCGCTTCGGCGGCTCCACGATTCTCGAGAACAACATCGTGCAGACGATCGGGTCGGCCGGCGAATCGGTGGCCGGCGGCGTCGTCTTCACCATCCCCGCCCTCATCTTCCTCGTGCCGGAAGGGCCGAAGTACTTCACCTACACGCAGATCACCATGCTGGCGTTCGCCGGCGGCATCCTCGGCGTGCTGATGATGGTGCCGCTGCGCCGCGCGCTCATCGTCAAGGAGCACGGCGTGCTGCCCTACCCCGAAGGCACGGCGTGCGCCGAGGTCCTGGTGGCCGGGGAACGCGGCGGCACGCTGGCCGGCCTCGTCTTCGGCGGGCTCGGCATCGGCGCGCTGTGGAAGTCGCTCTCGGGCATCTTCAACCTCTTCCTCGCGGAAGTCGGCTACTCGATGCCGCGCACGAGCCAGTTTCCGAATGCCACGCTGAACGTGGACATCTCACCCGAGTACATGGGCGTCGGCTACGTCATCGGGCCGCGCATCGCCGGCACGATGTTCGCCGGAGGCGTGCTCTCGTGGCTCGTGCTGCTGCCGCTGCTGTCGCTGCTCGGTGCGGCCATTCCCGCGCCCTTCCCGCCCATCCATCCGAACTTCGCGAACAACCCGGCCACCGGTCAGCCGTTCCTCATCTCGGAGATGGCCCCCGGGCAGATCTGGAGCGCCTACATCCGCTATATCGGCGCCGGCGCCGTGCTCGCCGCCGGGCTCATCACGCTCGCCCGCACGCTCCCGACGATCCTCGCCTCGGCGCGCGAAGGGCTGAAGGGGTTCGGCGCCGCCACCGGCGCCGCGCCGCTGCGCACCGAACGCGACGTGCCGATCATGGTCGTGCTCGTTGGCTCCCTGCTGCTCGCCGTGTTCCTCGTGGTGGCGCCGGGCCTGCCCACGCAGGGCAACGTGCTCGTCTCCCTCCTCATCGTGCTCTTCGGGTTCTTCTTCGCGACGGTGTCGTCGCGCATCACCGGCCTCATCGGCAGTTCGTCGAATCCGATCTCCGGCATGACCATCGCCACGCTCATCATCACGTGCCTCATCTTCGTGGCGCTCGGCTGGACGGGCGACGTCTACGGCCCGGTGGCGCTCTCGGTGGGCGCGATCGTCTGCATTGCGGCGGCCAACGCCGGCAACACGTCGCAGGACCTGAAGACCGGTTACATCGTCGGCGCGACGCCCGTCTACCAGCAGATCGGGCTCGCCATCGGCGTCGTGACCTCGGCCTTCATCATCGGCATGACGGTGCTCTACATGCACCAGGTCTTCGGCATCGGCTCGAAGGACGTGGCGGCGCCGCAGGCGACCCTCATGGCCACGCTCATCCAGGGCCTGCTCTCGCAGAACCTGCCGTGGGGTCTGGTCCTGGTCGGCGTGTTCATCTCGATCACGCTCGAGCTGTGCGGCATCCACTCGCTGTCGTTCGCGGTGGGCGCGTATCTGCCGATCGCCACGACGGCCCCGATCTTCATCGGCGGCCTCGTGCGCTGGGTCGTCGAGCGGAAGACCGGCGTGACGCAGGATTCCGACATCAGCGCCGGCACACTCTTCAGCTCGGGGCTCATTGCGGGCGGCTCGCTCGCCGGTATCCTGTTCGCCGTGCTCGTCGGCCTCGAACAGCAGGGCTATCCGATTCTGTCGTCGCTGCAGGCGATCGGCAACGCCCTGCCCTTCCTGCACTCGGAAGGGATGTCCGGCCAGCTGTTCGGCGCCGGACTGTTCCTGGCGCTCGCCGTCATCCTCGCCCGCGCCGGCCAGCGCACCGTGGATTAGGGGACCATGCGGATCGCGTAGGTGCGCGATTCGCTGCGCCCGCCGCTCGTGGCCGTGAGTTCGAGCACGTACTCGCCGGCGGCGAGCGGCGCGAGCGCGATCTCGGCCACGACAGCGGCCGGCTGCGGGCCCGACGCCGGCCGTTCGCTGATGGCGACCGGCACCTGCATCACCTGGCCAGCGCGGTTCAGCAACCGCCCGGTCACGACGGCCGCCGCATCGATGCGCGCCACCTCGGCCTGCAGACGCTCGATGCGTCGGAAGCGCGGATCCGCGGTGGGTTCGAAGCTGCGGCCCGTGCCGGGGCCGCGCCTGGTCGCGAGCAGCGCCGAGCCGAGGAGCGACGTGCCGGCCGGCACGTCCACCACGGCCGAGACGACGACCGGCGTGCGCGCGCCGTCGGCGAGCGCCTCGACGCGCACCTGATAACGGCCGGGCGACAACGCGCCGCCATCGCCCTCGGGCAGACGCACGGTGCCGACACGCGTGCCGGCGGCGAGGGTGGTGGTGACGTTGACGCGGGCGCCGGCGCCGCGGTCCGCCGGCTCCACGGCCACGGCAAGGCGACCGCCTTTCGCCCAGTCGGGTAGCGCCGCCGTGACGCGATCGAGTTCCACGGTGACGACGAGTCCTCCCGGGCCGCCCGACGCCTGCAGATGGATCGCCGGCGGCCGGCGGCTCACGGGCAGCCGTGAGAGGGCGTCGGTGACGACCGATGAGGCCGACGGCGCCGCCGTGCCTCCGCCAGCGCGGGGCGCCGGTGCCTGTGACGCGGCGAAATCCGCGGCCGAGGGCGCCAGATATCCCGGGCGCGCGCGCGCGGTCACGCCCGGCCGCTTCACCCGCACCGTCAGCCGCCGGTAGCGGCCATCGAGCTTCGTGTTGGTCGAGACGTAGCCGAGCAGGTAGTACGAGCCGATGTCGGTCATGAGCCGCGGCAGCGCCTTATCGATGGCCGTGTTGAGCACGACGACGCCGTCGGTCTCGTCGGCCACGCGCCGCAAGGCGTTCTGCCGCGCCGTCAGGCGCTCCCGGTCGAGCGCCGGCGGCGCCGGCCGGGCCGGACCGATGGGATCGTCGAACACGACCAGACCGCGCGGATCGATCGGATAGAAGCTGACGTTCGCCCGGTTGGCGCGCTGCATGAGCTGCTGGAACTCCAGCTCGAGATCCGACAGCGCGATGAGCGAGCGCTCGCGCTCGCACGACTGCACGAGCGACCCGCCGGCGTTCGCCGTGCCAAGGCGTCCCGGCGGTGTGACACCGACCGGCTCCGGGCCGCCCGGCACTTGCCCCGTCGGCTGGCCGTTACCGTTGAGCACCGGGGCGGCGAGCTGCTCATCGGCGCGCGGCAGCGTCCAGCCCTCGCTCAGCAGCAGCACGAACGTGCGTTCGTCGCGCATGCCTTCGAGATGCGTGATCAGGTCTTCGAGCGCGCGCAGCGCCTTCTGCTCGCGCCGCCGCTCGATGACGGCCTTGGCGAGGCCGGCCGAGCCGCCCACGTCGGGATAACAGAGCCGCAGATCGTTCTCGCGCGGATCGGTCGGCACCACGGCGCCGCGCTCGCCCCACGTCCAGTTGGCGCGCAGCAGGTCACCCACCGGCCCGGTGCGCGGCGAGAACGTCATGTTCCTGGCCGACATCTCCGGCGTCATCACGCCGATGAGGTCGTCGGCGCCGATGACGCGCTCGAGCAGGCCGGCGACCGGATTCGCGGCGTGGTACGAGCCTTCGACCTGCACGTGCAGCGTGTCGAGGAAGAGCACGAAGGCGCGGGCATCCGGCTGCGCCGCGCGCGAGCGCATCTCGGTCACGGTGTCCGGTTCGATGCGCGCCGCCGCCGGCGCCGCCCCCCGCGCCTTCACGAACTCGAACGACGACACCGTCTGCGGCGCGTTGTCCTCGAAGACCTCGAAGTCGTCGACGGTCAGATCGGTCAGCGCCGTGCCGTTCACCGACGCGTAGACGTCGAGACGCACGAGATTGGCGCCGCCGCGGAAGCGCGGCTCCTGCGCGTGCGGCTGCGAGGCGCCGGCGAGCAGCAGGACGATCGCGAAGAGCGCCAGGGCTCGGGGAGACACGGAAAACGCGTGATGCACGAGGACGACCTCGTGCCTATGGTAGCCCCGCCGCCCGCCGGCACGCGCGGCGACTTCCCCCTCAGGAGGCGGTGGTGCCGCCCGCATCCCAGCGCCGCAGCGGCGCCTCGGGCGCGGCGTCTGGCGGCAGTGTCCACCGCGTCGTCACGCCGACGCGCTGCCGCAGGACGAGAATCGCGTTCCCCGCCAGGAACGACACGCCGTTCGACAGGTGGTGCACGAAGTGGGCGGCCACGACGCGCACGGCGAACCACGGACCGCGGAGGCCGAGAAAATAGCGGTAATACGGCAGATTCAACAGCACGAGCGCCGCCACCGGCAGCGGCAGCGCCCACCACGCGCGCGCGTCGACGACGCCGGCGACGGCGAGGGCCACGACGAGGTAGGCCGACACGACCGAGAGGCGCAGCCCCCACGCAAGATTGAGGTCGGTGGTGAGACCGCCGTATCTGCCGATGAGCTGCGTCCACGGCACACCGCGGTCGCGGACGTCGGAGACGAGGCTCGAGGTGAACGTCCATCGCTTCAGGTGCTTGCCGTTCAGACCCGGATCGATGGCAATGCGTCCGCCGGCGCGGGTGATGCGGTAGCCAAGATCGATGTCTTCGACCGACGGCCGGGCGAAGCGTTCGTCGTAGCCGCCCAGGCGGCCGAACATCTCCGCCGTGATGGCGCCGAGACCCGCCCAGAACGTCCGCGCATCGCCCTTGTTGATGCGGTGCACGTAGCGGTGCTGCAGGTTGCGGTACTGCGACATGAACCCCGGCGCCTCGGGAGTCTCGTCATAGGCACCGAAGACCGCGCAGTACTCGGGGTGGGCGCCGAGGAACGCCTCGACGCGCGCGACGACGCCGGGCTCGGCGATGACGTCGCCATCCACGAAGATGAGATAGCGCCCCCGCGCGACGCTGGCGGCGCGATTGCGCGCCACGGCGGGCCCCTGCGCCGTCGGCCAGCTGATCCGGGTCGCCCCGAACTCGTCGGCCACCGGCTCCCACGCCTCGACCGGGCCGTCGCCGGCGACGAGCAGTTCGGTCGTCGCGGCCCGGTCGCGAAATGGCATGAGCACCCGCCGCAGCATGGCCACGTTGCGGTGGAAGGGCACGATGACGGTGGTGACGACTGACACGATGTGGCTCTGACCTGCCGTTCCTATCGGCCGATGCGCGCACCTGCACCATGCATGCGCCACTCCGTGTCGCCCGCCCGGGCGCGACAGAGCGTGACGCCCCGTGCGCTTGCGCCGTCCCCGCTCACCGCCAAAGGCACCCCGGCGGCCGCCGGTCGCAGGAATCGGGGAGTCCCCGAGAAGTCCGGGGGTACTGCTGTGGGCGCACACATGTCTACCTTGCGCTAAACTTCCGATCGGGCGAGAACCGCTCGACATGGCACACGC
>JBIKUN010000043.1:0-29392 GCA_044347565.1 Vicinamibacterales bacterium
GTTCCAGCGCGCGCGCGAAGCGGTCATCGTCGTCGTCGCTTCGCCAGCGTGCAAACGACGTCACGTTGAGGGGCCTCGGTGAGTCCGCCGATTCGGTGCGGGATGCGGGCCGCGGCCGGTCACGGCGAGGGACCTCCGCGGCCACGCGCTGCATCTGCACGTCCCAGGCCGCCTGCGACACCTGTCCCGATGCGGCCAGCACCTCGCGGCCGAGAGCGCCGCGCTGCGGCGGATGCCACAAATGGGTGACGAGTGTGTTCGGCAGATGGCGCCGCTTCAGTCCGCGCGCCGCGGCGGTCACCAGGAGCTCGCGATCCTCCCAGCCCCAGTAGTCGAACGACTCGTCGTAGCCGCCGAGGTCGCGCAGCATCTGCGTCGCACACGCGAAACTGCCATGCAATCCGCCCACGCCGTCCGGGCTGTGGACCTGGTTGGGCCGGCCCACAGCCGCCCGGCGCAGGCTCGCTGCCGTCACCGGTGGTGCGCCGGCGCGGAAGACGATCGCTTCGGTGTCCTCGCGCGTCAGGGGATAGTAGCCGTCACACGAGCAGATGGAGTGGCTGTCCACGGCGGCCCGCACCGCCGAGAGGACGTCGTCCACGAAGACGATGTCGGGGTCGGTCTGGATCACGATCGGATGGCGCGCCGCCGCCAGACCGGCGTTCCGCGCGCGCGCGTTGTTACGCGGTGTCCCGCTCGTCCGCAGCGTGACGAGGCGCACGTGCAGTCCGGCGCGGCGGCCCCGGTCCACGACGCCGGGCAGGTCGTCCGTGCCGCCGTCATTCACGACAATCACCTCGAAGTCGTCCGGCGCGACGGCCGACCACAACAGCGACCTCAGCAGGACGTCGAAGTACGGGGCCCGGTCATAGCTCGGAACGACGATGGAGATGCGGCGATCGGACATGGACGGTCTCAGGCGGCCAGGGCCGCTCGGGCGTCGAGCAGTCGGGCCTGCGCCCGCGCATGACCCGGCAGGATGGCCACACAGGACGACAGGTAGTCGGCGGCGCGGGCCGTGTCGCCGGCCGCCATCGCCAGCTCGCCGGCGTGAAAGTAGACCGCCGCCTGCATCGGCAGCTCGAGCAACGGCAGGCGGCCGGCGGTCAGCAGCTCGTCGAAGAGACCGCGAGCCTCTCCGGTCCGACCAAGCCGCTTGCGCACCGAGGCCAGGTGATACGTGGCCTGGGTAAACACCCGCGGACTGTCCCCGGCGTCTGCCCGGCAGGCCTCGAGCAGCGCCGCCGCCGTCACGTCCCGGGAGGCGCGTACGGCCGCCGTCGCCGCCGCGAGCATCCGGTCGGCGAGCCGGGGCTTGTGTGCCGCCAGCCACTCGGGCCACCCGGCCGGCGCCCGACGAGCCGGATCCGGCGTTGCCATCAGCGTTGCGGCGCACACGAGGCACGCGTCGGAATCGTCGCGCATCGCGGCAAATCCGCGTGCCGCCAGGTCCACGGCGCCCGCCGGATCGTCGACGAGCGCCAGCTCGATGGCCATCGCGTAGTAGTCGGGATGACCGGTGAGGCCGAGAGCTTCGGCGATGAGCCGGGAGGCGTCCTCGCGAGCGCCGGCTTCGAACGCGGTCGCCGCCCGGCACGCCAGGCTCAGGCCGCGCGTGGCGGCGCCGTGCTCGAGCAGGCGCAGCACGACTGGCGCCAAGGCCCCGGCACCGTCCCAGGCCGGGACACGGCGTTGCACGCCGTGCGCGGCAATCGCGGCGCGGTACTCGCCCACCATGCGGTCGGCCATGGCCACGTGCGTGCGGGTCGCGAGCGACTCGGCCGCAGCCCGCCCGAGGCGCCTGCGCAGCACGTCGTCACCCATCATGCGGTCGAGGGCGGCGCCCAGAGCCGCCGCGTCGCCAGGCGGCACGAGCAGGCCATCGACGCCATCCCGCACCACATCGGGCACGCCGCCGGCCGTCGTGCCGACGACGGGCACGCCGTGCTGCATCGCTTCCAGATAGATGAGACCGAACGACTCGAAGAGCGACGGTGCAACAAAGACGTCCGCGCGCGCATAGTGCGCCGCCAGTTCCGCCTCGGACGCCGGCCCGGCGAAGACGACGCGCGGCAGCCAATGGGCCCCGGCGTGGCGGTCCAGGAACCGCTGCGCGAACGTCGCACCGCCAGCCTCGACCACGGAGTGGTTGCCGACGAGCGTGCACGTCCACGACGGATGCCGCTCGAGCAATCCCGGCAGCACCTCGAGCAGCACGTGGATCCCCTTGCGGCGCTCATGGCGCCCGACGAAGAGCAGGCGTCGGCAGCCGTCGGGCCGTCGCGGCGCTGGCGGCGCCAGCACCGTGCCGAGCGCCACCGGGTGCACCTCGCGACCCGACCAGCCGTCACGAGCCGCGTAGGTGGCCACCACACGCGACGACGGCGTGCAGACGCGGTGGGCCGCCTCGACGGTCCACTGATCGAGCCACACATTGGCCAGCAGGTCCTGCGACGGTGCCCACTGCTCTGCCGCCATCACCGACTCCAGCGGCGTCACGAGCATCATCGTCAACGGCACGCCACCCCAGGCCGCCACACCACACGCCTCGATCCCCCAGGTGGTGGCGTGGACGACGTCGAAGGGCGACGGGCCGTCCTGACGTCCGCGCACGTAGTGCGCCACGGCTTCGGCGTAGCCGATGTTGCCTGCGAGCACCGGGGTCTGCGACAGCCCCGGCGTCGAGTGGCGCTCGCGCACGCCGACCACCTCGAAGCCCAGGCCGACCCGCGCCACCGGCGTCTCGCTTTCGGTGATGATCGTCACCTCGTGCCCGCGCTCGAACAGCCCGCGTGCGAGAGCCCAGGTGTAGCGGCCGACACCGCCGGCCTGCGGGTCTGGCGGCACCCGGCGCGCGCAGAGCGCAATCCGGAGCCGCGGCGGGGCGAGGTCCTGCTTGTAGGGGACACACGGCGGCGGCGGCGCTGCCGTCAATGTGGTCGCGCGGCGCGACCACAGGCCGAGAACCAGGCCTTCGGCGACCCCGCGCAGCCATTGCCACCGGATGGCGCGCGCCTCGCGCGGCGTCAACCGTCCCTGCGCCACGAGCGCGGGCACTTCGGTGACGAAGTGCTTGTGCCGTGCCAGACGCAGCGTCGTCCACACGCGTGTCCACCAGCCGTCGCGGCCGTTCTTCAGGCAATAGTAGGTGTCGCTCCGGGCGATGAGGCGACGGTTGCGGATGAAGGGCGGCCCGATGGGCGACATCGCCGGGTAATGCCGCACTGGCGCCGCCGGCAGGTAGACCGTCTCGTAGCCGGCCCGCGCCAGGCGCAGGCAGACATCGGCCTCATCCAGGTAGTAGGGAAAACGTTCATCGAAGCCGCCGATGGCGACGAGCGCGCTCCGGCGAAACGCGCTGTTGTTGCCGACCGTGCGCCGGGTCCAGCGACCACTCTCCGGCACCCCGGCATCGGCAAAGCGCTGCTCGGCGTAGTCCGAGGTCCAACCGCCGGCAAACTCCGGCCATTCGCTGTCGCGATGGAGCGACGGGCCGCCGGCCGCGCCGACCGACGCTGCCTGCGCTCCGGTGAACGCGGCCGCGAGCGTCGTCAACCAGGCGCGATCGCCGGGTAACGCGTCGTCGTCGATGAACACCACGATCTCGCCGGCGGCAGCGGCGATGCCGAGGTTGCGGGAACGCGACAGGTTCGCCGTCGGGCACGTGACGGTCTTCAGCACGTGTGCGTGCCTCGCCAGCACGTCAACCGTGTCGTCGGTCGAAGGGCCGTTGACCACGACCACTTCGAACGCGCCGTCAAGCTGCGCCAGCGACGGCAGCAGCCGCTCCAGCGCACGCGCCCGGTTGAAGGTGTTGACGACGATCGAAGCGGTGACAGACATGGGTGGCCTAGCCGGCGGCGGCGACGCCGCCGCGGTCGACGGCGATCGCCTTCCAGAACATCAGATTGCGTCCCCTGGCGTCTGGTTCGAGCGCGTCGCTCGCCGCCATTTCCAGCGTGTGCCGACCGGGTGCCAGGTCCAGCCAGCGCTGCTGCACGAACCCGGAGACGGGGCTGTAGACCGCACGCTCGACCAGCACGCCGTCCACCCACATGCGGACGCGGCTGCACCACGGGTGGGACCACAGGAACACGATGAGGCCGTCGCCCTCGAACGGGATGGTGAGGCGCGATTCGGGCCCTTTGGCCACCGCCGCCGTGAGCGGGCCGTGCAGCGTGCACGTGGCCCACTCGCCGCTGTAGGTCACGGCAGGGTCGGTGTGCGCGATGTCGGTCTCGCGCACCCGCGGTGCCGCCGGCCCGGGCCTGGATGTGGCCATCAGGATGACGCCGGTGGCCAGGTCGGGCCGATCCTCGAAGCTGTTGGCCCACGCCTCGGCAAACGCCTCGTCGGCGACTGCATCGAGCGTGCGGTAGAACGAGCCGTTGAAGCCCTTGGCCAGCGTCACGGTGAATCGACGCTCGACCAGGCCGCGCAGTTCGCCGTAGGTCATGAGCGAGACGTGCTCGGCGTTGTGGCAGTAGCGCTCGCCGTGCGCCTTGTAGAGCACGGCATCGGCGTTGGGGGTGGTGACGATGAAGGTGCCGCCGGGCACGAGCACGCGGTGCACTTCGTCGAGAAACGCCGGAACATTGAACACGTGCTCGATGGACTCGCCGGCGAAGACCACGTCCACCGAATGATCGGGCAGGTCGATCATGCTGCCAGTGGAGGTCAGGTAGCGGAAGCGATCGCCATACGGAAACGCCTGAGCGCGCGACAACTGATCCGAGATGCGCACAGCCTCGGGGCTGAGGTCGATGCCGATCGCCTCGCGGCAGGCGTGAAGTCTCGGAAACACGCAGGCGAAGCCCCACGGGCCGACCCCATAGTCGACCACGACCTTGTCCGACAGGTCGCCGAGCGGCAGCCCGTCGAGCAGCGCCATGCGCCGGTAGTGGCTGGCCTGGGTGATGGCCGGCAGCTTCTTCAGATCGTAGAACGCACCGGGTCTGGCTTCGGCCGCCAGGAACCCCTGGTCCCAGTACTCGGTCATCTCGTTGCGCACGGCAGTGTTGGTCGCCATGGGATTCCTAGCTGAGGGACGACGTGAGGACGCGGAGCAGACGGAAGCCGCCCCACTGGGCCGAGGTGCCGTCGGGCGACGCGATGGGATCGGTCGCGAGCGACGACAGGGTGCCGGCATCCGCCAGGCGGGCGGCGTGACGGGACACACACTCATCGATGGCGTCCCGGACCTCCCAGTAGTGCGAGTCGTGGAACAGCAGGTGCGCGCCGGGCGCGGCGACCTGAAGCACACCGTCGACGTCACGGACGACGCCGGCGTGCGTGTGATCGCCGTCGATGAAGACGAAGTCGAAGAGCCCGCCGGCCACGGCGACCGCCTCGGGCAGCACCCCGGGCGAGGTGCCGCGGATCATCGTCGCGCGGTGCGTCAGCCTGGCCCACAGGTCAGCCGGCACGAGCGGATTCGGGTCCACGCATACCAGCCGGCCGGAGCCCGCGTCGTCGAGGGCGGCGCACGTGATGGTGGTCGAGCCGCCGAAGTGTGTGCCGATCTCGAGGCACCGCTCGGGCCGCAGCCCGCGCACGAGCGAATACATCAGGAGTCGCTCGGGCAGCAGCAGCTCGGCCGGCGCGTCAAGCAACTGCTGCATGCGGCCGGGCAGGCCGGGGTCGGTCAGTTTGAGATGGTCGAGGGTGCCCATGCGGTGTCTGTCTCCGGGGCCGCGGCATGCGGCGTTGGGGTCGTGAGGAAGAGCGGGCTTGGCGTGCCGTCCCGCAGAAATCGGATGGCCGCGGCGAGACCTGCCCGCGCTGCGGCCAACGAGAAGGCACCGAGACGCCGGCGGCCGGCCATCACGGCGGCAGCGCGCCGGGAGGGCGACGCGAGAAGCTCCGCGACCAGATCGGCCACCTGTTCGTCGTCCCAGTGCGCGACGAGTGAGCCGCCGCGGCCGACGGTCTCGGCCACGGCGCCGCGATCAAGCGCCACCACCGGCACGTCGAAGGCCATGGCTTCGGCCAGCGGCACGCAGAAGCCTTCGTGACGCGAGGCGCAGACAAACACGTCGGCGGCACGATACCAGCCGTACAGCGTGGCATCGGGCACAGACGGCACGAACGTGATGCGGGCGCCGTGCACGAGACCGCGTCGCAGGGTCTCGAGTGCCGCGGTGTAGTCCGCGACGGCGTTCATGTCACCCACGAGCGCCAGCCGGCCGCGGCCGGTGCGGGCGACGAAGCGATCGAAGGCGCGCATCACATCCGCCTGGGACTTGTTGGGCGCCATGCGGCCGACAAACAGCCACAGCGGATCGTCGCCGCCGTCACCACCGTGCGCCGCCGGTCCGCCATCCCACGGGGCCGCCAGCAGCGTGTCGCGTTCGACCACCGGATACAGGCACAGCCGGGGGCGCGGTGCGGCCTCGATGCGGCGCAGCTCGTCGAGGTTGTAGAGCGAATCGCCGATGAGCAGGTCAAAGCGATCGACCAGCCGCGCCAGTTGCGCGTAGCCCCGCCGGGTCATCTCGTAGTGCGCGCTGCCTGGAGCGAAGAACTCCGGCGGCGTGATGTTGTGATAGTGCAGGGCCAGTGGACCGGGCCACGTCTGGAGGCGGCGCTCGAGACGGCTGTAGCCCCAGTAGTGCACGAGGGCCGCATCACCAGGGCGCGGCCGCAGCCCGCGCAGTCGGCCCGTCTCGTGGCGAACGCTCTCCGCGGCAAAGAGCGCCATCACGGGCCGCTCGCTCCCGAGCGGCGCGGCCAGCGCGGCGTTGGTGCGCGTGATGCGGCTGACGGCGTCGCGATCCTGAAGCGCCTCCATCACGTGGAAGACACGCTTGGGGTGAACGGCGTCCGCGGCTGGCGCGGCCGCGGCCCGCGCATACACCGCCGCGGTCTCGGCGGCCATCCGCGCGCTGGTGAAACGCGCCACGAACGCGCGGCGACCGGCCGCTCCGATGACCGCCCGCCGGCTGGCGTCGTGTCCGAGCGAGACCGCCGCTGCCACGAGCGCCTCCATGTCGCCGGGGGCCACGAGCATGGCGCCGTCGTCCTCGCCACCGGCGAACACTTCGCAGGCGCCACCAATGGCGAAGGCCACCACAGGGACCTGCGCGCGCATCGCCTCGAGGAAGACCAGGCCGAAGGACTCGTAGTGCGCCGGATGCAGCACCATATCCGCGCCGGCCAGCCGACCGGCCAGTGTGGCGTCGTCGACGTACCCGGCAAACGTGACGCGGCCGGCGAGGTCCGGCTGCGCCGCCGCCCACGCCTCGGGATAGGTGCGGCCGGTGGACCGGCGGAAGCCGTCGGCGCCGCTGTTGTCGCGGCCGAGGAACGTCACGTGCGCCCCGGGCACCGCGGCGAGCAGGCGCGGCAGGACGGCACACAGCTCGGCCGTCCCTTTACGCTGTTCGAGCCGGCCGACGACCACGATCTCGAGGCCGGCTCGTGCCGGCCGTGGCGCGGGCGGCGCGTCGTCGATGCCCGGATACACGAGCGTGGTCTTCCCCGCCAGCGTGCTGGTGCCGTAGAGGCGCGTGATCTCGTGGACGATCGACGACGAATCGGCGACACACGCGGCCGCCTGCGCCAGCGCCTGGCGGTCACACTCGGCCAGCACCTGCTCGTGCCGCCGCGGCTCCCGCCCCTGCAGTTCGACCAGGTGAAGCAGCGTGGTCTGGAGCCACACCACCACCGGGCAGGGTGCATGACGCACGATCGCCAGCGGCTGCGCCAACCACAGCGGCACGTCGACGACGTCGAGGCCGGTCCGCGCATGGACATCGAGCACGCCCTCACACAGGAGTTGCGCGTGTGTGAGCGGGCGGTCGAGGACCGGCACGTCCGGGTCGAATGCCAGCACCCGGTCGCTGTGATACCGGTGGACCGTCACGCCGCCGGCAATCTCCGTCTCGGTCCGCGCCCCCAGCGTGACGACGTGGACATCATGGCCGAGTCGCGCCAGCCCGTGCGCGAGCGCTTGGCGCTGACGCGCCACACCCTCCACGGTTGCGGGCGGATAGTCGAGCGAGACGAGGCCGATGCGCACGTCAGCTCCTCCCCGTCACCCCAACCGCGGCGACCCCCGCCGCGGAGTGAACCGCGGTGCGCGCGAGTTGCTGGCAGAGCGCCAGCGCGTCTGCTTCGTCGTCGGATCCGTCTCTCGCGGCCTCGATACGCGCCACGAGCGCCCCCAAGGCCTCGGTCACCTGACGCGCAGCGTCGATGCGACCGTCGGTGCGGACCCCCGCGGCGATGTCGCAGAGCTGCCCGATGCTGTGTTCGAGGATGCGGTCCACGGCGGCCGCCGTGCGGGCCGTCACGGGTCGCGCGGCGGCGCGCAGCCGCGCCACCGCGGCGTGCGTGGCGACCACGGCGGGCGCCTGATGCAGGAGCCAGGGTGCCAGGTCGAGCCCGGCATCCGGATTGTCGAGCAGCGCCTGACAGATGATCGATTCGTCCATCCGGGCGACGATGCGCGCCGTCGTGTCACGAGCCGCCGCCTCGGCGTCGCCAGCGGGACCAGCCGCCGCAGAGGCGATCGGCGCGAAGTGCCGCAGCGCCTGGGCGGCGCGTTCACGCAGAGCCGCCGCGTCGAGCCACGGAGGTGGTTCGCCCACCCACGGCTCCCAACCGCATGGCAGCCCCGCGAGCCAGCCGGTACGGCCGCGAAGGTCGATCCACGCTGCGACCTTCGCCCCCGACGCCGCGCCGAGCACCGTGACGTTGGCAAAGCCATCTCCGTCGGCGGTCCGCCGTGGCACGAGGCACAAGTCGTAGCGGCGGGCACGCACGGCCTCCAGCCAGGCGCCGCCCACACGGTCCATGTCGAACGACGGCCCGTCGAAGGGCACCACCGCGCCGACACCGGGCAGTGCCGCCGTGTCAGCCGCCAGAGCCGCTGGACACACAACGTCGAGAGTCGCCGCAGGCAGATGCGCCAGATGCCGCAGCAGACGCATGAAGAGCGGCGCCGGCTGACAGCGCACGGTGAGCACGCGCGATGGGCCCGTCCCGATCCCGTCGAGCCAGAAATCGAAGCGCCGCAGCCGCTCGGCGGTGAGCACGGCGTCGACTGCGCTGAGGTCACCGCACACACCGTGCGCGAGCAAAGCGCGTTGCACCGTCACGCCCCAGCCGGCATCAGCCGCTGAATGCAGCCACAGTTCCGGCGGCTCGGGCGGCGACGGTACGGCCAACACGGCGCCGTCCGGCCAGGCCGCGCCACGAGCCGCCGACGCGCAGCCGGCAGGCGTCAGGAGATCCACGTAGGCGCCGCCGCTCAAGTCGATGTCGTCGCACTGCGGCAGCGCCGCGTGCAGACGCTGCACCTGCGGACCGCGCGGACTCGCAGCCAACCGATCGATCTGCACCGGGTCGACAAAGAGCTGCGTGACCAGGCAGCGCGCGACGAGGTCGGCCGGCGCCGCGGCGCCCCAGGTCCACGGGTCCGTCGAGAGTTCGACCGCGACGTCCGGTGGCACGAGCGGCGTAATCAGCGCCGCACAACCCGGATGACACACCACCACGACGCGCGACACGCACGACGCGCGACGCAGACGTTCGATGAGGTGCGCGAGCCACGGGCGGTCATCGATGAGCGTCGCGGCAACCCGCGCGTCGGCCCACTGGACCACGGCGACGGCAGCGATGACGGTCATGCCGCGGCCTCCGCACGACGCGTCGTCACGTCGCCATAGAACGCCTCGGTGCGGCGCACCACCGCCTCGAGCGAGTAGTCGTGCGTCACCACAGTGCGGCCGGCCGCACCCAGACGGCGACACATCCCGGAATCACGGAGGAGTTCCACGAGCGCGGCGGCGAGAGCCGGCGCGTCGCCGGGCGGCACGAGGCGGCCGGTCACGCCGTCCTCGACGATCTCGGGCACCCCGCCGGTGGTGCAGCCGATGGGCACGGTGCCGCAGGCCATCGCTTCGAGGTAGACGAGGCCGAACGCCTCATAGGGCGACGGCGCCACCATGACATCGGCGGCCGAATAGAGTGCGGGCAGATCTTCGGGGGCCACCGGCCCGAGCATCCGCACGCGATCGGGAGCAAGCCCCGCGGCGGCCCAGGAGTGCATCATCCACTGCTGCTGACTGACGCGTCCTGCATCGCCTGCCGTGTCCGGACCGGCCGTGACCAGTGTGGCCTCGGGCATTCGTCGCGCCACCTCGGCGAAGGCCGGCACCAGCGCGTCGATGCCCTTGCGCACCTCCATGCGCCCGACAAAGAGCGCCACCGGCCCGTCGCCGACGCCCCACGCAGCGCGCAGTGCCGACGGTGTGGGCTGGAATCGCGCCGTGTCGATCCCGTACGGCACGTGGACGAAGCGGCTCTCTGGGAGGCCGTAGTCGCTGGCGCAGCGTATCGCCAGCGCCCGCGAGTTGGCGTGGACGGCCACCGCGCGTGTCAACGCTTCGCGCTCCAGGTCGGCCAGCAGGGACGTGTCGGCAGCCAGCGCCACGCCGTTCTCGGCCAGGCACAGCGTGAGGTGCGCGTGGCACTTGATGACGAGCGGCACGGCGCCGTCCCGGGCGAGATAGACACCCTGCGCCTTGTATTCCGGGGCTTCGACAATGTCGAACGGTCCGCCCGACGCCATGAGTCTCCGGACGTGCCGCCACGCGTGCCAGGCAAACGCCAACGCCGCACGGGCCTCGCCGAGATCGCCCGTGCCGGGCTGCCATTCGTCGGGCACGTAGAGAGCATGGACACACGCCCCGTCGGCCAGCATGGTGTGCGACCGGTGCAGCGCTCGCGTGATGACATGGACGTCGTGGCCTCGGGCCGCCAGGCCCCTGGCCATGGTCCGGACGTAGCTTTCGATCCCCCCGCCGAGCCCGGCCGGGCCGTCGGCGGCGTAGTCGCCGCAGACGAGCGCCATCCGCAACGGTCGGTGCGCCGTCACGCCCGTCCTCCGGCGACACCGACGTCGACATGGCGACCGCCGGATGACGGCGGGCCGACAGGGACGCCGGAATGGCGGCGAAATGTGCTGGTGGTGAACAGAGTATTGGCTCCGCGACTGCTCGACCCGCCGCAAGAGCAAGGCCCGTACCGCTAGGGCGACGGCAGGCGGTGCGTCAGGTCGGTGAACAGCAGCACGTCGCCGGCTCCGGTGCAGACAAGCAGCGCATCGCCCGCCCAGGCCACAGTCAGCGGGTCGTAACAGGTCAGGTCGACGGCCGCCGCGACGGGATGCCGCAAGGTCACCAGGTCGGCCTGGGGATGGGCGGTCGCGCGCCAGCCCTCGGGATGCCGCGCCACCGACGTCGCGGCGCCATGCGGGCCGAGCGCGGCAGGTTCAACCGCGCCGAGGGTTGTCAGCTGCCAGCCATCCCGCATCAACTGCCGCTCGTAGCTGCCGTGGGCATCGAGCGCGCACGCCTGGAACACGAGGCGCCCGGCCTCCGGCTGCACGCCACTGAACGAATGACCGTCGAGCCATTGCTGCGGCGCCCCCCCGGGGGCCCAGGCGCCGATGCCGGTCGTGTAGGTGCTCCAGAAGAACCGGTCCTGCCACCACACCCCCCGGGTCGGACGAAACGGCAGCGTCTCGACCTCGACCGGGCTGTCGGCGGTACGACGGTAGAGCACGTAACCGTCACCGACACTCGGCCATTCGGCCGTGCCGTTGTTCCACGCCACCGCGCCGCCGTCGCCGAACGGCAGTTCGCCGATGATCGGGCGCGGCCAGGCCAGGTGCGGCGTCACCGTGCCGTCGGGGCGCACGAGCACGCTCTCACGTGCGTGGATCCCCACGCAGACCGCGCCGTGGGCGGCGCTGTAGGCGAACGCTGACCGCGCCAGTCGGCTCTCGGTCAGGATGATGGGGGCCACGTGGTCAGGCGCCCAGCACGCAGACGTCCCGGACCCGCCGGCGTCATGCCGGGCGCGACCGAGCACACAGCTGGCGTGCCAGGCGCCAGTCCGGAGGTTGACCGAGAGCGGCCCGTCCTGACCGCGACGCTCCGCCACCTCCGATGCGGTGGGCACGAGGGCGCCGGTCAGGAGCCGGGCGAGCGGCCGCTCATCGACGTGGAAGTGCAGCGACACCGGGCGTCCCTCGCCGACCCGCAGCGTGAGCGCGACCGCGTGGCCGCGCGCACAGCCATCGGCGGCGTCCGCCGTGGCGCCGACGATGGTCAGGATGCGCGTCAGGGCGGCAGCGTCGGACGCCGTCACGCCGCTGGCGGCGACGGCCATGCGCAGCCACTCGGCGACGAGCCGCAGCTGGGCGCGCGCAGCCTCGTGATGCTCCGGCGCCGGTGCTCCGCAGGCCATCGTCGCCATGTCACGCAGTCGCACCGGCGCACGGCGGAAGCTGGCGTCGCCGCCCGGCGCGGCCGGCATCACCGCGGCGCTCTCGAAGAGCTGCATTGGCCAGGCCAGGTGGCTCGGCCACGCCCGTTCGCCAGCCACGGCCGGCCGGCCCGTCGCGACGTGGCGTTCGGCGGGTGCGCCCGGGGCGTCGTGGTAATCGCCCAGTCCGCGGAGCAGCCGCATCAACAACGACGTGAGTGCCTGGAACTCATCGGCCGTGGGCGGCGTGGCGCCCGCGCGTTCGTCGCGGGGCTCCACGCCGTTCACGCGGGCGTGCTGCACGGCGAGACGTTCGGGCAGGCGGCACAGGTGCTCATACGACGACAATGACCGCGGCAGCGCCGCCCACGGCACGATCGACTCGACCGGCGCTCCGCGCCCGTCATCGCTCAGCACCTCGTCGAGCGCGCGCGTCACGGCGTGAACGTCGTAGCGCTCGCCGGCGAATGCCGCCCACGCCTGCGCCTCGCCGCCCTGTCCGGCGGCCACGTCCCGGCGCGCGGCCATCAACGCGCCGCGCAGGCGCGCCGGCTCGGCGCACGCCGGCGGCTTGGGCACGGCAGCCATCGGCCGCACCGGCCGCCCAGGCCCGAGCACCGCCTCCAGATCACCCAGTTCGATGCCGCTCCCGCCGAGGATGCCGTCCCCCGATGCGTTGACGACGCGCCGGCCGCTGCTGGCGGCGTGCGCGACGATCCAGTCGCGGAACGACAGGAGCGGCGCCGTCGTCACGGTCGGGCGGCCGTGCACGTCGACAACCGGCACGCACTCGCGCATCGCCCTCTGCTGTTCCCAGACGCGCGCGAGCGGCGCGCCGAGCGCCGTCGAATAGGCCCAGTCGAACTCGTAGGTCGTGCCGCGCGCGTAGGGCTGTCCGCCCGTGAAGGCCAGGTCGGCGCCAACGAACACGATGGGATCGCAGCCGGCGAGCAGGGCCACCTGATAGGCCGCCGTCAGGACGGAGCCCCAGACCGGCAGTTCGCTCACGGCGACACCGTGCGCCGTGAGAAAGGGCCAGGGATGGTGTGCGGCGGCGCGGAACCAGAACGTCCGCCCGGAGAAGGCGGACACCGCGGCTGGCGCCAGGGCGGACTCGGCCACCAGCCACGAGTCGTGACACTCCGGCAAGGCCAGGAAGTGCCTGGCGTTGGCCATGCTCGGATCGAGACCGGCGACAAGAGGCGGCACGATCCCGGCGTGCAGCAGCGGCCGCAGCGTGGTGTCGGTCGCGACCACGAGTGCACCGGCAGCCGCGCGGGCCAGTGCCGGCATGACCGCGTCGAGGGACGGGCCAGCGCCCACCACAATCGCCGGTGTGCCGGCATACGCGTCACGGAGGGCCGTCACGTCAGCGCCGCGGGCCATGGCGGCCGCGTTGCGCAGCGTGTTCAGCAGGTATGGCGCCGCGAACTGGCGGCGCGCCTCGGCGTTGGCGCGGGCGCCGAAGAGGATCTGCCCGACGACGCGGGCGGCGCCAACCGCCTGCTCGCGGGCCCGCCGGGCCGACTCGGGATGCACGAACAGGTGATGGTCGTCCGGATTGGCCGGAAAGATCCGCCACGCCGCGTCGGCGCCGCTGTAGCTGGGCGCGGTCAGGTATATCAGGCGGCCAGTGCCGCGCCATGTGGCGGCCAGGCCGATGGCCGGTTCGAACGTCGCGGCGGGGTCGGGCTCGAGGGCCAGCACCCGTGTGCCCGGGGCGGTCTCGTCCAGCGCCTCGAGCAGCGCGCCGTCGCCGAGGCCGATGGCGACAACCAGTGGCGGCACCGGCCGGCCGTTGAGCGACGCCGTCAACCATTCGAGCGCGCGCGCCGCCGAGGGGCTCAGCATGACCGACCGGAGGCCGCAGTCCGCGCGGTGAAGAACAACCACTCCATGATCGCCGGCCGCCCTTCGCCGACGATGGTCCGGCGCGTCTCAAGGTCGAGCGGCCGCAGCTCCGGGTAGTCGTAGTGTTTCGCCTTCTGGATGTCATCGACGCTGAGACACGCCCGCACCTCGTGCGTGGGAGCAAAACGTGCCTGCAGCCGCGTTGAGGCGGTGAGGTCCATGAAGTCGTGGGTCTCAATCAGCAGATCCCACCCGGCACAGAGGGGCGCCGTCTCGGCGGTGAACAGGGCGAGTTCCGCGCCCTCGCAGTCACAGACGATGAGGCCGCGCCCCCGGCGCTCGATGCCGGAGAGCGCCGCCACCTCGAAGGTCTCCCGCACATCGAGCCGCGTCTCGACGCCGTTCAGGCGGGCCGCCGACGCACACAGTTCCCTGGCGCGCGCATCGGTGTCGTACGCGTAGACCCGGGCCTGTGGCACGCACCGCGCCAGGCCGACCGCGTAGTACCCCTCGGCGCAGCCGACATCCACGACCTCGGTGTAGTGACCGGCGCACACCTCGGCGATCCACGGATGCAGCTCGCGCTCGTAGGAACCGAGCAGCTTCGGAAAGAGCGAGCTCCCGACGGACTGGAGCAGTGGATATCGCAGGCCGGCAAACGGTCCATGGCGCACGACGCCGTCGCCGAACAGATCGTAGATCGCGGTCAGCGGCAGTCGGGCGCCGCGCAATGGCGGCGTCGATGTCTCGGCAACTGCGGCGGGCACCGTGGGCATGCGAAGGTCCGCTACGAGCGGAAGCGTCCGAACACCACCTGCCCGGACTTCGAGACTCGGGGCGCGCCCGGAATCCCTGGCAGGCCCTTGCCTTCGGAGAATCGCGTCACGCCACGCCGCCGGCTGGCGCCCGGCAGCACGGGCACGGGCGCCGCCGTGCGGCCATCGGTGCCGACCACCGCCGTGCAGGCCCAGCGCAGATAGGCGAGCCATTCGTCGTCGGGCAGCGCGTGCCCGTAGTAGAAGCCCTGCAGGTCGTCGCAGCCGAGCGACAGCAGCCGGCGCGACTGCGCCTCGGTCTCGACGCCCTCGGCGACGACGTGCACGCCGAGCGTGCGGCCGAGCGCCACGACGGCGCTCACGAGGGCCACCGCGTCCTGGCCGTCGGGCAGTTCGCGCGCGAGCGCGCCGTCGATCTTGATGCTGGCGGGCCGCACGCGGCGCAGCGCCCGCAGCGACGACACGCCGCTGCCGAAATCGTCCACGATGAGGCCGATGCCGAGCGCGGTCACCCCGGCGAGCACCTGCTGCAGGCGCGGCTCGTCCGACACGAACACCTGCTCGGCCACTTCGATCTGGAGCGCCCCGGCGTCGAGACCGTCGGCGAGCTGGCGCTGCACACAGGCCGCGATCTCGCCGTCGAGCAGCTGGCGGCGCGAGAGGTTGACCGAGACCGGCACGTCGAAGCCGGCCTCGCGCATCCGCCGGGCCGTCGCCGCGGCGCGCGTGAGCACCCACCGGGCGAGGCGGCCGGCCAGACCGGCCTCGTCGACCGTGTCGACGAAGGCCGCCGGCAGCAGCACCCCGTGCCCGGGCCGCCGCCAGCGCAGCAGCGCCTCGCACGACGAGATCCGCTTCGTCGAGGCCTGCCACACCGGCTGGTAGTGCAGATCGAACTCGCCCTGGTCGAAGGCGCGGTCGAGCGCGGCGTCGAGCGCGGTGCGGGCGCGCGAGTGTTCGTTCATGCGCGCGCGGTAGTAGCGGTACTGGTTCTTGCCCGCCGCCTTCGCCGCATACATGGCGGTGTCGGCGTGGCGGATGAGCGCCGCGGCGTCGTCGCCATCGCCCGGGAACACGCTGATGCCCACGCTGGCCGTGAGGTCGAGCGTGCGCCCCTGCACGACCAGCGGCTCGGCGGCGGCCGACAGCAGCTTGGCGGCGAGCGTCGCGGCGAAGCGGCCCTCGTCGAGGTCTTCCATCACCACGACGAACTCGTCGCCGCCGATGCGGGCCACGGTGTCCATGTCGCGGGTGCGGCCGGCGAAGCGGCGCGCGAGTTCCTGCAGCACGCGGTCGCCGGTGTCGTGGCCGCAGGCGTCGTTCACGGCCTTGAAGCCGTCGAGGTCGACGAAGAGCACGGCGAGCGCGCGGCCCTTGCGGCGCGCCGTCGCCATCGCGTGATCGATGGACGTCTGCAGGGCGTGACGGTTCTGCAGGCCGGTCAGCGGATCGGTGACGGCCTGCGTGCGCAGCGTCGCCGCGTGACTCGTGCGCTCGAGCGCGCAGCGGATCGCGCGCACGACCTGGGCGCCGCTCGTCGCCTCGCGCGACAGGCAGTCTTCGGCGCCGGCGCGCACGGCGGCCACCGCCGCCTCGTCGCCCCCGGCGGCGGTCAGCAGCACCACCGGCAGGGCCGGCTGCGCCAGCTTCAGCTCGGCCAGCGCCACGCGCGCCACGTCGAGGTCATCGGCCTGCAGCAGCACGGCCGCGGCCGGATGGGCCCGCAGACGGTCGAGGGCGCGGCCGAGGCCGACGACACAGTCCGTCTGGATGGCGCCGCGGCTGGCGGCGCGGATCTCGTCGCCGAGCGCGCCCTCGTGCGCATCGCGGCCGACGACGACATGAAGCAGGCGGAGTGAGTCGCGCCCGGTGGTCGGGCGCGGCCGGAGGCGTGGCAGGTCGAAGAACGGGTTGGAAGTCGACATCGGCGGCCTCAGCGGCGCAGCGTTGTGGCCCGCGCGCTCGCGGCGGCCATGAGGACGCCGGCGTGCACCGGCTCCACGAGATTGATGGGCGCGTGCACGCGGCGGCAACTCGGGCAGAGCTGCGCGTGCGCCGACATGACGAGCAGCGTGCCGCCGGTGGGTCCGGCGCCGTGGGTGACGAGCGTGTCGGCGGCCTCATGCGGCGTGAGGCCGAGCGTGCCGAGGCGGCGGCGCCACCACTCGTCGCTCAGGCGTTCCACGAAGGCGCGTTCGGCGCGGACCGGCCGGCCCGACACTTCGACAACGATGGTGTCGCGGCCGACGCGCGCGAGTTCGGCGACGGCGGCATCGAGGTCGCCGGCTTCGAGATGTTCGAGCCAGTCGGCCGAGACGACCACCGTCGAGAAGACGTGATCGGCAAACGGCAGCGCCATCGGCGTGGCCTTCGAATAGCGGTTGCGGTCGGGCCGGTCGAGCCGGCGCGCCACGTCGGTGCCCCAGGACCGCAGGCCGATGCGCGCGAGCGCTTCGACGAGCTGCCCCTGGCCGGCACCCGCGTGGAGCACACTGCCGCCGGCCGGCGTCAGGCCGCGCACCACGTCGACGACGCCGTCGATGGCACCGCTCCACGTGTCGTCGCGGCCGGTGAGCGCCATGCTGGGACGCAGGCGCGAGAAGGCGTCGGCCGGGCCGCGCGTCTGGCAACGCGCCGCCGCCTCGGCGAACCAGTCCCGCGCCTCGATGGCCGAGGTCAGGCGGACGTCGAGCGGCCGCGTCGGGTCGGCCGCGGCGGCCGGATAGCCCTCGAGCGTCTCGATGAAGTCGATGGCCTCGCCGGCCAGGCCAAGCGCCACGAACGGCACACCGGCGCGCAGCGCCAGCGCGGCGCCGTCACGGCCGCCGGTGAGGATGGCCGCGGCGGTGCCGAGGTCGGCCACGGCCGCGCTCCAGTCGAGCGTGCTGCCCGGCGCGTCGAGCGGGTAATCCGCCACCATGCCCGGCCAGGCGCCACGCACCATGGCGAGGTCGGCCGTGAACTCGACGCGGCGCGACGGATGGCAGTCGGTGACGACGAGGTGGTCCGAGAAGTCGCGGCGGGCCGCCGCGTCGAACGGCGCACCGAAGACCGAGTCGGGGACGCGGCGGTGGCCGATGCCGAGCGCCGTGAGCACGCGGCTCGTGGCGAGGTCGCGCACCGTGCAGTCGGCCAGGCCCTGGAGAATCTCGCGGCCCTCGGTGAGCGGTCCCACCGTGGCGTTCACGAGGCAGGTCGGCAGGTCGAGGTGCTGCGCGGCGCCGAGGATCGCGAGCAGATGCCGGTGGGCGTGGCTGGCGAAGGTGTCGCCGGCGACGACGATGACATCCACATCGGCGAAGACCCGCCGCAGTTCGGGCGAACCGAGCGCCGCCGCGATGCCCGCGTCGAGCGTGCCGGTGCCGAGTTCCTGCCAGTCGCCCCGGTAGTAGGCGTGGCGCACGTGCGCGCCGGCCCGCCGGAGCATGCTGCGGTGGGCGTGCGAGACGGCGAGGCTCACGACCTGCGCGTCGTCGCCGCTGTCGTTGAACAGACCGACAGCCAGCGGCATCGTCGCCGGGCCGGTACGTCGCGGTCCGACGTCGGCGCCGGTCGGCGGACGTTCGTGACGGGAGGCTGGGAGGACCATGGCCCTCACCTGAGCAACGAGTGTGCCGGACAGGGGCGGAGGGTCACGGGCGGCGATCGTGTGCAATTCCCGCCCCGGAGATGTCGGCCCGCCGACGCCGGCCCGCGCGCGGTCCGACGCCCTGCCGGCATCCCGACACCGCGCTACATGAGCCGGGCGTACTCGCGCATGTAGCCGCTCACCATGCGGTCGATGGTGAACTCCTGCTGGTAGCGCACGAGGGCACGCTGACAGAGCGCATGCAGGGCGTGCGGTGCGGTTGACCGCGCCATCGTCAGCGTCCTGGCCAGCGCGCGTGCATCGGTCGGATCGAACAGCCAGCCGGTCTGGCCATCGTCGATGAACTCCGAGAGTTCGGGCACGCGGCCGGCCACGACGGGCACCCGATCGCAGAACGCCTCGAGCGCGGCCAGCGGCTGCTCACCATCACCGGATGGCAGCACCAGGAAGTCGGCGTGCTGCAGGTACTCTCGCACGGCCGTGTGCTGTGGCGCGACGCGCACGGTGACCGGCCCGTCGGTCGGCCAGGCCGTGAACGCCGGCGATTCCTGCCCGCCGAAGACCACACAGAGGAGCTTGCACCGCGCATCGATGAATGGCAGGGCGTTCAGCAGCAGCCGCTCATCGCGCAAGGTGGTCGTCGCGCTGAGGTAGCAGAGCACGAGCCCGCCGGCCTCACGCCACGCCCGCATCTCGCGCTCGAGCCGAACGTCCGACGAAGGCGGCGGCGTGGGCGGCAGACCGTAGGGCACCACAGCGAGCTGACGCCGTACGACGCCGCGCGAGACGAAGTGCTCGGCCACCGACCACGTCGGCACGACCGCACGATCGACGAGGTTCATGACCTCGAGGTCGTAGGGCCGCCGGCCGCCGCCGGGCCACGACACGGTCCACTCGTGCGAGGTCTGCAGGATGGGCACGCGCGCCGTGACCTTCCGGGCCGCCGCGATGGCGATGACGCTCGGCACGGTGCCATGCGTGTGGAGCACATCGAACGCCGCTGCCGAGCCGAGGTGGTCGTGGATGAACTGCACCACGTCGGCATTCGGGCCGGTCTGTCGCGAGGCCAGCGAATCGACCGCGTGGACGGACACGCCGCCGTCGCTCAGCCGCCGCACGAGCGCCTCCTGGTTCGCGACGCCGCCGGCCGACGTCTTCGACGTCACCACCGTGACGCCATGGCCCGCGCGCTTCTGCCCCAGCGCCAGTTCGGCGAGGGCACCGCCGGCAGCGCCGCTGACAAACGTCGTTAGATGGAGGATCCGCACACCTGTCTCCGTCACGCGCTTCGCAGCAGTCCGCGGCGCCGCGCCACCGGGACGCTCCGGCGCCGAACCCACGCCCTCGCCTCGTCGCTCGCCTCGTAGTCTGGCACCGCCGCGACCAGCAGGTCCAGCGTCGCCTCGGCGTCTCCCTGCTCCACGACCCACCGCAGCCGCTCGACCGCACGCGTCACCGCCGCCCCGTCACTCGCCTGCTGGCGGGCCACCCAGATGCGGCGGTGCGCCGTCGGGCACATGCGCAGGCCCTGGGTGGTCAGTTCTTCACAGCGCTTCTCCCCGGGACCGAGGCCCACGTGCTCAATCGGCACACGGGCGAATCCCGCCTCGGCTTCGATCGCGAGCAGCCGCTCGGTCAACCCGCCGATCTCGACCGGTTCGCCCATGTCGAGCCAGTAGGTCTCGGGACGCCGGGCCAGCAGGTCCGCCTTCATCACGAGCGCCACCGCTTCCCCGGCTGTCATCACGTAGCGGGTGGCCGACGGGTCGGTCAGCTTGAGCGGCAGACCCTGGCGGATGCGATCGCGGAAGATGGCGAGCAGGCTGCCGCTGCTGCCGAGGATGTTGCCGAAGCGCACGACGATGGGACGCGCGTCGCCGGGTGCTGCCGCGAGCGCGACCAGCTCGGCCAGGCGCTTCGTGGCGCCCATGACGCTGCGCGGCGCCGCCGCCTTGTCGGACGAAATGAGCACGAAGCGGGCGCCGGCCCCGCGCGCGGCCTCGACCACGTTTGCGGTGCCGATGACGTTGGCGCCGACGGCGGCACATACGTCGCGCTCCATCATCGAGACATGTTTGTAGGCAGCGGCGTGGAACACGACATCGGGCGCCGCCTGCAGGATCGTGCGGCGGATGAGCGTCTCCTGGCGGATGTCGGCGAGCACCGGCTCGAGCACGAGTCCGGGTGCGCGCTCGCCCAGCTCCTTCATGATCTCGAAGAGATGCAGCTCGGAGTGATCGACCAGCGTCAGCACCTCGGGGCGGCAGTCGGCGAGCTGGCGAGACAGCTCCGAGCCGACGGACCCGCCGGCGCCGGTGATGAGCAGTCGCCTGCCGCTGTAGCGACGGCGATCGGCCGCGCCGAGCAGGTGCCGCACCGGGCGATCGAGCAGCCGCTCGAGCTCGGCGTTCGTGAACGGGCATCTCACGGCCGCACGCTCCCCGCCGGCTCCTCGGCACGTGTCGTGCCGACGTTCAGCAGCACGAGGTCGACGCGGCGGTTGCGCGCCCGGCCGGCGGCCGTGTCGTTCGCGGCGCGCGGCTTGAATTCGGCGTACCCGGCGGCCGACAGTCGCGCCGGCGCCACACTGGCGGTGGTGACGAGGAACTCGACGACGCGCGTGGCGCGCGCGGTCGAGAGGTCCCAGTTCGAGGCGTACCGCGGTGTGCGGATGGGCGTCGTGTCGGAGTGGCCTTCGATGCGCACGGCGTTCGGCAGCGTCGTGAGCATGGTCGCGATGCGGGCGAGCATCGCTCGCGCCTCGGCTGCCAGCTCCGCCTCGCCGACGGCGAACGCGCCGGCCTCCGGCACTTCGATGACGAGGCCGCGCGGATCCTCGACGAGCTGCAGATACCCGGCCGCCAGTTCCGGCGCGAGCGCGCGCTCGACCTGCTCGCGCAGGGCCACGGCCGGATCGACCGGCGGCGGCTCGGGGGGCAGCTCGACGACGGGCGCCGCGGCCTCGACGGTGGCCGCCGCCGTGGCCGCCGGCGTCTCGGCCAGCGTGGCGGCGTAGACGGTCATGAAGAACGCGCAGAGCAGCGTCATGAAATCCGCGTACGAGATGAGCCAGCGATCGCGCGAGACCTGCGTGGCCGAGAGCCGGATGTTCATGACTTCACCAGGCGCGCACGGGCCGTGCCCTCCGTCGGCACCGCGTAGTGCGGCGCGCCGTGCCAGGCGATGAGCAGGCTGCGCAGATGGCCATCGACGAGCGACGGATGGATACCCTGCTGAATGGCGACGGCGCCCTCGATGACGACCTCGCGACTGAGCGCGGCCTGCCGGCCGAGGCTGCGCAGCCGGGTCGCCAGCGGCAGGAACACGAGGTTGGCGGCGCCGACGCCGTAGACGGTGGCCACGAAGGCCACGGCGATGCCGGGGCCGACGCTGGCCGGCGTCGTCAGGTGATCCATGGCCTGGATGAGGCCGAGCACGGCGCCGAGGACTCCGAGGGTGGGCGCGTAGCCGCCGGCCGCCTCGAGCACGAGCGCACATTCGGCATCCGCCTCTTCGCGCACCTGACTGAACGTCTTGAGCGTGTGGCGCACCTCGGCCGCCGGGACGCCGTCGACGACGAGCGAGAGCGCGCGCAGCAGGAACGGGTCGTCATGTTCCCCGATTTCGTTCTCGAGCGAGAGCGCGCCGCGGGTCCTCGCCCGCGTGGCATACTCCCGCATCCGCGCGAGCAGCGCCGTGTCCGACTCGGGCCGGCGGCCGAACGCGGCGGCAAGCGCCCGCCCGGTGCGCGCCAGCAGCTGCAGCGGGAAGCTGAGGACGACCGCCACGCCGGTGCCGCCGAACACGATGAGCGCCGCCGCCGGCTGCAGCAGCGTGCCGAGCCGGCCGCCGTCGAGCGACTGTGCGCCGAAGACAAGCGCCACCGTCAGCGGCACGCTGAACAGGAACGCGGCGTCGGAGAAGCGGCGGGGCGTCGTCACCGTGCGTCGGCTCCCGTCTGTTCGAGCTCGGCGCGTTCACGCACGCGGTCGGCCGCGGCGATGAGCGCCGCGAGCGGCCACGGCCGCTCGGCGGGTCCGGCCTCGAGGTAGACCCGGCGCATGTAGTCGAGATCCTCGGGCGTGTCGACGGTAAAGCGGAGGTCAGGACGCCGCAGCCCGGTGGGCGCCAGCGCGTCCACGGCGCGCGACCGGCCGTCACGCCGGATGAAGGGCGTCACGTGCTCGCGGTCGTAGGCATCGGTCGCGAGCGCCGCCGCGCGCACGAGCGCCGCGACGGTCATGGCCTCGACGGTCGCGCCGGCCGGCAGGCCGTAGTCGACGACGTAGTCGGCGCCCGACCGCTGCAGGATGTCGAGCGTGCGCACGGCCGCGGCGAGATCCACGGCTGGATTGTCGGCGGTGGCACGGATGATCGCCGGCACGCCGAGCAACGACGCCGCGAAGGCATAGCGGCCGAGCACGTCATCGGCCGAGCCGCGCAGCACGGCGATGCCGAGGCGGTCGGCCTCGTCACACAGCAGATCGTCTTCGAGCAGGGTCGTCGTCGCGAGCACGACGGGCAGTTCGCCCTGGTCGGCGAGCCGCTCGACGACGTGCGCCAGCAGCGACCGGCCGGCAATCGGCGCGAGCGACTTGCCGGGGAGACGCGACGAGCCCATGCGGGCCTGAACGACGATGGCGGCGCGGGCACTCATGCTACATCCTCAACACAGGTCGGCTGATATTCGGGAAGGCTGACGCGGCTGCCGTCGAGGAACACCGACGTCTCGTAGCTCGCCATCCACAGGTTGTCGCGAAACCGGCCGATGGCCGGCGCCACGTGCACGCCGGCCGTGAGATCCACGAGCATGCGCGGGAAGTCTGCCCCGGCATGAATCGTGAGCGGGATGCCGCCCGAGAAGCGCGGATTGATCTCGAAGATGACCGGCTGGCCGTCCACGACGCGGCACTGGATGTTGACCGCCCCGGCAAACGGCAGCGTCGCCGCGCAGACGCGCGCCACCTGGATGAGCGCCGGGTCGTTCACCGTGCGGCCACGGTCGGAGACACCGGCGCGAATCACGTCGCGACGGCGCGGCACGATGCTGAGCGGCTGGCCGGAGAAGTCGCAGAGCATGTCGATCGTGAACTCCGGGCCGTCGAGATACGCCTGCACGACGGCGTCGGCGACGTAGCCGGAGAAGAAGTCGAGTTCCTTCGCCGTGCGCACCGCGTGCGCCCCGACGCTGCCGCGGCCGCGGCGCGGCTTGATGAAGAGCGGGAAGGCCGGCGCCGCCGGCAGCTCGCCGGGCAGCCACGAGGCCGCCGCAGGAATGCCGCGATCGTTCAGGTAGCGGCACGTCGCGTACTTGTCCTCGCAGAGGGCCGATGTCGGCGTCGGCGACACGGCCACGCGGATGCCGTGTTCGCGGAACCGCGCGACGGCGCCGCCGAAGAGCACGAGTTCGTCGTCGATGGTCGGCACGACGAGCGACACCCGCTCGCCGAGGCAGATGTCGAGAATGGCGTCAATGTAGGCGGGCGCGGTCGACAGCGGCACCCGGTAGGCGCGATTGGCCGCGTGCACCGCCGGCGACAGCGGATTCACGTCGGTCACGATGACGTTGCCGCCGCGGTGGTGCGCCACGGCGCGCTGGAAGGCGCGGACGAGCGGCACGCGCCGCGATCCGGCGGTGATGAGCACGTTAAGCGACATGTTCGGTTCCCTTGTCGTGGGCGTACAGGTCGGCCAGCTGGAAGGGCGCGCCGGCATCCACGTCGCGGCTGAGCCGCTGCCCCACCAGCTCGCGCTGGCGATCGGCGCCGAGCCCGCAGGCCGGACGCAGGGCGATGAGATCAGCGGCCGACACGACGTGGCCGGCCGGCAGGCGCCGCCGCGCGTAGAGCGCGCGCCGGCTCGGATCGACGTTCCCCGTCTCGGCCGGCAGGCACACCTTCAGGCCGCTGCCGAGCGCCGCCTGCGCCCGGGCCGCAACGCGCACGAGCGCGGCCAGCTCGTCCGGCGTGCTCGACACCGCGGCGTCGATGCTGTCGTCGTCAGCCTGGAGCACGAGATGCCGTTCGTAGATGGCCGCGCCCATGGCGACTGCGAGCGGGACCGAGAAGCCGTCGGCGCCGTGGTCCGAGAAGCCGACGACCGCGTGGCACGCCATGCCGAGCGTGGCGATGGCACGCAGGTTCTCGCTGCCCTCCGGCACGGGGTACGCCGAGATGCAGTGCAGGAGGGCGACGCCGGGCGCACCGGCGCGCAGCGCCCAGTGGAGCGCGCGCTGCGCTTCCTGGAGCGACGACATGCCGGTCGAGATGATGAGCGGCTTCCCCGTCGCGGCGCAGCGCGCGATGAGGCGCTCCCACGTGACGTCGCCGCTCGCGATCTTCCAGGCGTCCACGCCCACACGTTCGAGCATGTCCACGGCGGCCTCCGAGAACGGCGTGGCGATGAACGCCATGCCGCGTTCGCGGGCGCGCGCGGCGAGGCGCGCGTAGCCGGCTTCATCGAGCTCGAAGCGGCGGAAGAAGTCGACGAGCGAGGCGGCCTCGACGTGCATCGGCGCCGGCGCGCCCGGCGCCACGAGTTCCTCGGCGATGAGCGCCTGCACCTTCACGGCCGAGGCGCCGGCCGCCGCCGCCGCGTCGACGAGTGCCAGCGCGCGGTCGAGCGAGCCGTCGTGGTTCAGGCCGATTTCGGCGATGACGAAGAGCGGCGCGCCATCGCCGGCCACGCGGCCGCCGATGCGCAGGTGGGTGGCGTCAGGCAACATGGGCCCTCCATTCGGGCGCAAGCAGTCGGGTGGCGGCCGCCGGCACATCGGCCAGCGACGCCACGATCACATCCGCCTGCTCGGCCGGCCGCGCCGCCTGGGGCGCAACACGGGCGGGCAGCCAGATCGTCTTCATGCCGACGGCGTGTGCGCCGGCGATATCGCAGTCGAGGTCGTCACCGACGAACACCGTCGATGCCGCCGCCACACCGAGCTGGCGGCAGGCCTCGAGGAACGGCGCCGCGTCGGGCTTGCCGGCGCCGCTGCCCACCTCGTGTGCGTAGACGACGGCATCGACCAGGCAGTGCACGCCGAGCGCGCGCACCTTGCGGGCCTGGATGTCGGGCCGGCCGTTCGTGACGAGCCCGATCCGCCAATCGCGGCGCATCGCGCCGAGCACCGAGAGACTGCGTTCGGGCAGGCGCAGTTCCGGCTCGTGCAGGCGAATCACATCGACGAGATCGGGCACGACCTCGGCCGGCAGATGGTGCCGCTCGGCCAGCACCTGCAGCTCACGGCCACGCGACGCGTCGATCGCGCGCACGAGTGTCTCGAGCGCGGCGGCGCGCGGCACGCCCCAGCGCGCCTCAACGGCGGCCGCCACGGCCCGGAAGCCGCTCATCAGGAAGCGCTCGAGCGGATAGAGCGTGTCGTCGAGGTCGAACAGGATGGCGCGACGCTCAGCCACGGGGCCCTCCCTGTCGCGCCAGGGCACGCAGCGCCGCCGCCACGCGGGCGGCACCGCGGCCATCGACGAGCCGCCGTCCGTTGGCCGCGAGGCGCCGCTGCGCGGCCGGGGCGGCGAGCAGCCGCGACGTGTGCCCGGCCACGCGGTTGGCGGCGCCGGCCGTGCCGAGCGGACCACCGTTCACTGCCGCCCCCTGCCGGGCCAGCGCCCGCACGGTGGGCTGCTGCGCCGGTACGACCGACACGGCCACGGCCGGTACGCCAAGCGCGCAGGCTTCGTAGGCCGTGATGCCGCCGGCGACAATCGCGACGTGCGCCCCGGCGAGCGCGCGGCCGAGGTGCCCGGGCGCGAGCCAGCGGCCTGCCGGCAGCGCCGGACGCCGGTGGCGCGGTGTGAAACCGGCCGCCACCTGGATGTCGAGGCCGGGCACGCGCCGGGCGAGCGCGGCCACGACGGCCGGCACGCGGGCGAACACATGAGCGCCGCCGCCGACCGCCACGAGGATGCGGCCCACCGTGGCCCGCCGGCCGGCACCGCGGGCGGCAAGGCGCGGGTCGATGACCGCATAGCGGGGCCCGGAGAGCCGCGTGGCCTCCGCGGCAGGCGCCGTGCGCACGCTGCCGTCGATGACGAGGTCGGCGCTGACGCGCGCGAGGCCCGCATCGTGAATGGTGGCCACCGGAATGCCGCGGCGCCGGGCGGCCGACACCCACCGGCGCGCCGCCGCGGCGGACGGGTCGTCGACGACCAGCACCTGCGGCCGTTCGCGGTCGAGCAGACGCGGGCCGCCGTCGAGCAGCCGCAGGCCCAGCGCGGCGCCGGCGCGGCGCGTGGCCGCAGTGCCGCGGATCGAGACGCGCGGCACGACGCCGAGGGCGCACGCGATGGCGCGGCACCGGACGAGATGGCCGAAACCCAGGCGGGGGCCGGCCGCAATGCGAAAGACGACCGCCACGTGTCGGATAATCGGCATCAGCGCGTCCGTCCCGGAATTGCCCGCCGCAGCACGTCCACGACCGCCCAGGCCTCGTCGTCGGTCATGCCGCCGCCGAACGGCAGCGACACGATCTGGTCGGAGACCCGTTCCGCCTCGGGGAACATGCCACGCGTGAGCCGGTAGCGATCGCGGTAGTAGGGGTGCAGGTGCAGGGCGCGGAAGTGCACGCTCGTGGCGATGCCGCGCGTAGCCAGGTGCGCGATGAGGTCATCGCGCGTCCAGCTCGACTCGGGTCCGACGAGCACCGAGTAGAGATGCCGCGCGTGCACGTCCCCCTCGGGCACCGGCGCCGGCCGCCCGAGCGGCAGGTCGGCGAGCCCCTCGTCGTAGATGCGCCACACCGACTCGCGACGCGCCGTGCGCGCCGCGAGTCCGGCGAGCTGGTGCAGGCCGATGGCCGCCTGCAGGTCCATCATGTTGTATTTGAAACCCGGGAAGAGCACGTCGTAGTGCGGGCTGCCGAGCGTCTTGTAGCGGGCCCAGCCGTCGCGGCTGATGCCGTGCTGCGAGGCCGTGCGCGCGAATCGCGCCACCGCGTCGGACGCCGTCGTGAGCATGCCGCCCTCGCCCGTCGTCAGGTTCTTCGTGGCATAGAAGCTGAAACACGTGACGTCGGCCGTCGCGCCGATCTTCCGCCCCGCCGACACCGCCTCGACGGCGTGCGCGGCATCTTCGATGAGCGCCAGGCCGTGCCGCGTCGCGAGCGCGCGGAACGCCGCGACATCAGCGGGACGGCCGGCGAAGTGCACGGGCACGACGGCGCGGGTCTTCGACGTGACGGCGGCCGCAGCGGCCGCCGGCGACAGGTTCCAGGTCTGCGGATCGATGTCGGCGAAGCGCGGCGTGGCCCCGGCGTGAATGGCGACGTTGGCCGTCGCGCAGAACGTGAGCGGCGTCGTCACCACCTCGTCGCCCGGCCCGACCTCGCAGGCCAGCAGCGCCAGATGCAGCGCCGCCGTGCACGAGTTGAGCGCCAGCGCATGCGGCGCCCCGGTGTAGGCGGCAAACGCCGTCTCGAACTGGCGCACGCGCGGTCCGGTCGACAGCCAGCCCGACTCGAGCGCGGCGACCACTTCGTCGATTTCGCCACGGCCGATGACCGGCGGCGCGAATCGTACGGCGGTGGTGGTGACGGGCGCCATCAGTGTCGCGCCTCGCCGCCAGGCACGGAACGGCTGAAGGTCGTGCGGCCGGCGCCGGCGAGCAGCGCCGCGCTCAGGTGCACGGCCGTGCGCGCGCCGTCGAGGCCTTCCACCTCGAGCACCGGCGAGCGCCAGACGAGGCCCGTCGGCGACCACGGCGTGCCGTCGGACGCGTCGAGCGAGAACTCGCCCACCGGGCTGCCGTCGAGTTCGAAGACCTGCACGCGGCGGTTGCCGTAGTCGGCCACCGCCACCCAGACAGCGTCGGCGGAGTCGACCGGCAGCCGTTCGCCGGCGAACGCGGGCTGCACGAACACCAGGTCGAGGGGCGTATCGAGCGCGCCGGCCTTGCGGCCGACGCCGCCGAAGACGCGCACGACCGCACCGGTCTCATCGGTCACGACGATCCGGTGCCCGACGGGGTCGCAGCGATAGCGGAGATGCCGTCCGGTGGACGGGAAGAAGATCGTGCTTATCCCCGGGGCGGGGTGTGCGTAGGCGAGGCTCATGCGGCCCTCATGCGAAGCGGAGTCAGAACGTCGGTCCAGCCAGCCACGGCCGGCGCCAGGTGCTGGTCGAGGGCGTCGGCCACCGCGCGCGTGTCGCCGTCGGTCTGACGGGCGACGAGCGTCACAAGCGCCGTCTCGATGCGCGCGCAGGCGCCGCGCATGATGGCCTCGGCCCGCGGGTCGGCCCCGCAGGACACGTCGGCCGCGGCCCCTGCGGCAACCGTCAGTGTCATGAGCGACTGCAGCGCGACGACGAGCGCGACGATCTGGCCCTGCGCGTCCAGCGCGTCGCCCCGCAGCGCCGCCGCCGTCTCGCCGATACCGGCCACGAGGTCGGGCAGGCTGTCGCTCGCCGCATCCACCGTGGCCCTGAGCAGCGCGCCGGCGTCCTCGGCGTCCACGTCGATCCGTGCAATGCGGTCAAGGGTCAGGCCCGCGAGTTCCGGGTGCCGGAATGACGGCTGGTCGACACCGTCGAATCGCACGGCCGTCACCACCTGGCGGCCGGCACCGACCCGGCGATCGAGCCAGGCAAGCAGCGCCCCCCACGTTTCCGGAAGAAAATCCGGTGTTTCCGCGATGTCGTTGACCAGGCAGTCCGCCATGTCTCGTGTCTCCGGACTGCACCAGAGCCGAATTCGTGCCAAATCGGCGGCGCCGGATTAAAGGTCATGCCGGCGCCGCCGATTGCACCAAGGCGGGGGGGATTCTCCCCCTCCCACCCGGCTGGCACGGACGCCGGCCCGGACTCACGGAGGAGTAGGACATGGCAGCTTTTTCAGTCGTCAGTAACGTCTCGGCCCTGAACGCCCAGGCGAACCTCAGCCTCACCAACGTCGG
>JBIKUN010000163.1:0-8935 GCA_044347565.1 Vicinamibacterales bacterium
CCCGTGCCGCGCAGGCACCAGCCGCGCGGCGGCCGTCGTTGCTCGTGCTGGTCGTGGTCGATCAGATGCGCGCCGAGTACCTCACGCGGTACGACTCGCTCTGGAGTGGCGGCTTCAAGCGGCTGCTCGCCGAGGGCGCGATCTACGACCAGGCGTTCTATCCCTACCTGAACACGGTCACGTGCGCCGGTCACGCGACGCTCGGCACCGGCGCCTGGCCGAAGACCCACGGCATCATCCTCAACCAGTGGTTCCATCGCGATGTCGGCGACGTGCGCCCGTGCACCGCCGATCCGTCGGCCACGACCTACACCTACGGCGGCGCTTCGGGCGGCGAAGGCCACAGCGCGGCGGAGCTCAAGGTGCCCACGCTCGGCGAGCGCATGCGCCGGCGCTCGGCGCAGTCGCGCGTCGTCACGATGTCGATGAAGGCGCGCTCGGCCATCATGATGGCCGGCAAGGACGCCACGTCCGTCACCTGGCTCGGCGGCAACGGCTGGCAGACATCGAGCGCCTTCGGACGGCCACGCCGCGACGTGGCGCGCTTCCTCGCCGCGCAGCCCTATACGAACGACACGCGCACGGTGTGGGAACGGCTGCTTCCCGTCGAGGCGTACACCGGCGTGGATGACGGTGTCGGCGAACGTCCGGCCATGGGCTGGACGGCGACGTTCCCGCATCCGCTCTCGGGCACCGCGAAGGGCACGTTCAAGGACCTCTGGGAAGAGAGCCCGTACTCCGACGCGTATCTCGGCGCCATGGCGGCGGCGGCCATTCGCGACTTCCGCCTCGGCCAGCGCAACGTGCCCGACTTCCTCGGCGTGAGCTTCTCGGCGACGGACCTCGTGGGTCACTCGTTCGGCCCCGACAGCCACGAAGTGCAGGACGTGCTGGCGCGCCTCGATCGCACGCTCGGCCGTCTGCTCACGACGCTCGACGCCACCGTGGGCCGCGACACGTACGTGCTCGCGCTCTCGGCCGATCACGGCGTGGCCACCGTTCCCGAAGCGGCGCGGGCGGCCGGGCGGGCGGCCGGGCGCCTGCCGCTTGGCAGCGTGAGCACCACCGTGGACAAAGCGCTCGCGGGTCTCGGTGCCGGGCCGCACGTGGCCCGCGCCGAACACACGCAGGTCTATCTCGCGCGCGATACGCAGGCGAAGGCCACGGCGGCCACGATGGCGCCGGCCCTCGCGGCGCTGCGCGCCCTGCCCGGCATCGGCGCCGCGGTGTGGAATGGCGCCCTCGGCGGCCCGCAGGAGGGCATCTCGCCGGAGCTGCTCGCCGCGGTGCGTGCCAGCCACGTGCCGGAACGCAGCGGCGACATCACGATCCTGCCGCAGCCGGGATGGATCTTCGTGCCCGGCAACAGCGCGAACGGCGGCGACGGCACGACGCACGGCTCCCCGCACGAGTACGACCAGCACGTGCCGCTGGTCTTCCTGGGCGGCGCGTTCACGCCTGGGCACTACGGCACGCGGGCGACGCCGGCAGACCTGGCGCCCACCCTCGCCGCCACGATCGGCCTGCCCATGCCGGATGTGGAAGGGCGCCCGCTCACCGACGCCGTGGCGCGCCGCGCCCCGGCACAGTAGACTGTCCCTCACTTGCCCCTCTGATCGCGAGGACGTGTCATGACCCCATCGACTGGACGAGGACCCGCATCGGCCATCGTGGCCGCGGGAGTACTGGCGCTGACCGTGGCCGTGCCGTCTGGCCGCCAGGCCAGCATCGAGTCCGCCGCCCGCGTGCTGCTCGAAGAGGCCGCACTGCCCGGCATCGACCGTGGCCTCGCGCCGGAGACTGGCGCGCTCGATCCGGTGGACCGCAGCGACCGCGCCGGCCTCGTGGCCGACGCGTCGGGCGAACCGCGCGCCGTGTACGCCCGCGGCTCGGTCATCGTCAAGTTCAAGGACGACACGGTGCCGCCGCGTCAGGCCGCGCTCGCGGCGGTGGGGGGCGAACGCCTGGCACGGCCGTCGTGGGCCGACTTCGAGATCATGGCGCTGCCAGACAGCGCCGATCCCGCGGCCGTGGCCGCCGCGCTCGACGGCCGGCCCGACGTGGAGTACGCGCAGCCGCGCTACCGCAACCACGCGATGTTCACGCCCACCGACCCGCTCTACTCCTTCCAGTGGAACTTCCCCGCCATCGACATGGAGCGGGCGTGGGACATCAACCCGGGGGCGTCGAGCAGCGTGACGGTGGCGGTGCTCGACAGCGGCGTCGCCTTCAAGGACTCGGTCGTGCGCTACCGGGGCTCGGCGTTCCGTCTCGTGGCCGGTGGCCCCGTCTATCCCGCGCTCGGAGTCATCGACGTGCCGTTTGCAGCGGCACCAGACCTCGGCCCGGCCTCGCGCTTCGTCTCGCCGCGCGACTTCGTCTGGAACGATGATCTTCCGCTCGACCTCGATGGACACGGCACCCACGTCGCCGGGACCATCGGCCAGGCGACCAACAACGGCATCGGCGTCGCCGGCATGGCCTTCAACGTACGCATCATGCCGGTGAAGGTCATCGACGAGGTGTGGGACTTCATCTTCGGCAGCCCCGGCTCCGGCAGCGACGATACGGTTGCGCAGGGGATCCGGTATGCCGCAGACAACGGCGCCCACGTCATCAACATGAGCATCGGCCGGGAGACTGGCGGCCCGGCACCAGCCATCGAAGCCGCGGTGCGCTACGCGGTGTCAAAGGGCGTCTTCGTCGCCATCGCCTCGGGCAACGACGGCAATGGCCAGAACCGCGCCAACCGTGCCGCCGACTTCACGGCCACCATCGAAGGCGCTGTCTCCGTGGGGGCCGTCGGCCGCACGCTCGAACGCGCCTATTACTCGACCTCGGGCAGCAACGTGGAACTGTCCGCGCCGGGTGGCGATCAGCGCCTGTCGGGCCCGCGCGAGGGCGGCATCCTGCAACAGATGGTGGACCAGGACCTCGCCATCACCTTCTCGCTCGCGCCGGCGCTCTTCCGCGCCCCGCGCTTCGACGTTTTCCAGTACTACTTCCTGCAGGGCACGTCGATGGCCACGCCGCACGTGTCTGGATTCGCCGCGCTGCTGCGCCAGCAGGGCATCACGAATCCGGCGGCCATCGAAGCCGCGATGAAGCAGTTCGCCACCGACCGCGGCGCGCCGGGCCGCGACGACGCGCACGGCGCCGGCCTCATCAACCCCCGCGCCACGCTGCGCGGCCTGGGCCTCGCCCGCTAGGAGCCGCCGATGCGATCCGTACTGCTCGCCCTCGCCCTCCTCGGCGCCGCGCTGCCCGCGCCCGCCCTCGCACAGCCTCCCGCCCGCCGGCCCGCAACACGGCCGGCGCCCGCGTATCCGAACCGACTGCAGATTCGTCCGTTCGTCTCGGCCGGCAGCACCTGGTTCACGGCCTCGAAGACCTTCGAGGCCGTGCTCGGCAGCGGCCAGGGCCAGGACTTCGGCGGTGGCATCAACCTCACGCAAGGCCCCGCCTGGATCGAGATCGGCGCCCGCCAGTTCTCGAAGAGCGGCGAGCGGGTGTTCGTGACCACGAGCGGGCAGGTCTTCCCGCTCGGCATCGACACCGACGTCACGATGACGCCGCTCGAGGTCACCGCCGGCTGGCGCTTCCGCCCGCGCTTCGGCGCCCGTGTGCGTCCGCAGCTCGGCGTCGGCTACACCCGTCTGCGCTACGAGGAATCGGCCGCCTTCGCCCAGGACGGCGACGATGTGGACGACACGTTCAACGGGTTCCATGTGGTGGGTGGCGTCGAAGTGCGCCTGTTCCGGTGGGTGGGCCTGGGAGGCGACGTCGTCTGGACGTCGGTGGCCGACGCCATCGGCGAGGGCGGCGCCTCGAAGGCCTTCGGCGAAGACAACCTTGGCGGTACGAGCCTCCGCGTCAAACTCGTCATCGGCCGCTAACCGGGCGGCCGGCGCCTTCGAGCGCCGCGTGCTGACAGTCGTGTCGCGCGTGCCGCCCGGCCGGGTCACGACGTACGGTGATGTCGCCGCCATGGCCGGACGTCCGGGGGCCGCGCGGGCCGTCGGCAACATCCTGGCCCGGGCCGAGCGGCCCGGGCTGCCCTATCACCGCGTGATTGCCGCCGGCGGCGCGCTGGGCGGCTACAGCCAGCTCACCCTCAAGCGCGCTCTGCTGGCGACCGAGGGCATCGAGGTCGGCCCGCGGCGCGTCAGGGGATTTGAGCGGCTCCGGTGGGTGTCCGGCCGCGTTCGTCCCTGACGATCTCTGCCGGGCGTCTCCGGTCCCTGCCTCGGGTTGCACGGATTCTGCCCGCCCGCGCCATCCGTCTTGCCCCGGCCCCCGTAGTGTTCGGGGACGAAGTGCCGATAACGTAAGTCTAAGGACTCGAGCCGAGTCGCTCGGCGCCGATACCCGGTTCCGACGAGGTAACGAATATGACTATTTTCGCAAGCGGCAATCCGAGCCGTGGCGTGTCGCTGTGGCGACAGGCACTGGTGCTGTCTGGAATCCTCCTGCTGTCGTGGTCGACGGCGTTCGCGCAAGGTCGCCAGACGGGCGCCATCGTCGGCACCGTGACCGACCGTGACGGCCTGGTCATCCCCGGCGCCACCGTGACCGTGACGTCGCCCGCGCTGCAGGGTGTGCGTTCCACGACCACCGACAGCAACGGCAACTTCACGGTGCCGCTGCTGCCTTCGGGTGAATACCTGGTGCGCATCGAACTGGCCGGTATGCGGGCGGTCGAGCAGCGCCAGCGCGTCGACCTCGGCCTCACGGCCCGCGTCGATGCGCAGATGCAGCTCGACACGCTGACCGAGGTCGTCACCGTCGTCTCGGCCGCTCCGTCGATTGTGACCTCCGTCAGCAGCGGCGCCAATTACCGCGGCGAGATGGTGGACAAGCTGGCGTCTCCCCGCACGATCCAGGGTGTGGCGGAACTGGCGCCTGGCCTCACCGACAATACGCCGAACGCCGGGCAGGTGACGATCGCCGGCGGGTTCGCCTTCGATAACCAGTTCCTGGTCGACGGCGTGGACGTCGCCGACAACCTGTTCGGCACGGCCAACAATCTCTTCATCGAAGACGCCATCGAAGAGGTGCAGGTGCTCACGTCGGGCATCTCCGCCGAATACGGCCGCTTCGGCGGCGGTGTGGTTCAGGCGATCACGAAAAGCGGCAGTAACCGCTTCTCTGGCAGCTTCCGCAACAACCAGTACAAGCCGTCGTGGACGGCGAAGACGCCCTTCGAGAAGAGCCGGAATCTGCCGCGCACCGGCCCGATGCAGAACATCCAGGAATGGACCCTGGGCGGCCCGATCCTCCGCGATCGCCTGTGGTTCTTCCATGCTGGCCGTCACCAGTCGACGAGCACGCCTGCCCCCTTCCAGCAGACCGGCATCGCCAACAGCAACGTGAACAAGAACGACCGTCTGGAGTTCAAGGCGACCGCCACGCCGCTGGCCAACCAGACCTTCCAGGGACAGTTCATCCGCAATCAGACCGCTCAGGTGCAGCCGACCTTCGCGTTCTCGATCGACCCCTCCACGGTCATCGACCGCGAGCTGCCGAATACGCTCGTTGGCGGCAACTGGCGCGGCGTCCTCTCGGACAAGTTCTTCGCCTCGGCGCAAGTCTCCCGTCGCAAGTTCTCCTTCGCCAATTCGGGCGGCACGAGCCGTAACATCCTCGACTCGCCGTTCCTGACGCGCGGTTTCACGTCCGGCGTGCCGGCCTCGTTGCACTTCAACTCGCCGTACTTCGACGCGACGGACCCGGAGAGCCGGAACAACCGCCAGGTGACAGCCAACCTCTCGTACTTCCTGACGACCAAGGCCACCGGCTCTCATGACATCAAGGTCGGATACGAGAACTTCAGGACGACGCGCATCGGCGGCAACTCCCAGACCGCCACCGACTACGTGTTCCAGACCGACTACCTGCTGAACGGCACGACCCCGGCGCTCGACAGCAGTCAGAAGCCCATTCCCATTTTCGTGCCTGGTTTCTCGCGCATCCAGAACTGGGTGGCCACACGTGGTGCCGAGCTGAACATCACGACGCAGTCGGTGTTCGCGCACGACCACTGGGCGCTCTCGCCGCGACTGACCTTCGACCTCGGCGTTCGGGGCGAGTTCGTGCGCAGCGAAGCCACCGGCGGGATCGTGGGCGTCAACACGAACAACTGGGTGCCGCGCCTCGGCGGCAGCTACGACGTGACCGGCGATGGATCGACGATTTTGCAGGCGTCGTACGCCCGCTACGCCGGCAAATACAGCGAGGCGCAGATCGGCCGGAACACCGCGGTCGGCACGCCGAACCTGCTGCTCTATGAGTACCGCGGCCCGGCCGGTCAGGGCCTGGATTTCGCCCCGGGCTTCAGCCTGGCGAACTACAGCATCATCGGCGGCAGCTTCCCGCTCGAAAACGTCTTCTTCGACGAGAACCTCCGCTCCCCCGTCACGAACGAGTTCACCGTGGCCCTGGGCCGTCAGCTCGGCACCAAGGGGCTCGTCAAGGCGATGTATCAGTGGCGATCGATCAGCGGCGTCATCGAAGACTTCATCGACGACCCGAGCGCCAACGGCAAGGTCACCGTGGTGCAGAACGGCATCACGTTCGGCAGCTTCGACAAGGTCTTCTGGCGCAATTCGGACGTGCCGATTCGCGACTACTCCGCGATGGTGTTGCAGAGCAACTATCGCCTGACCTCCCGCTGGTCCGTCGACGCGCACTGGACACTCCAGTTCACCAACAACGGCAACTTCGAAGGCGAGGGCGCCAACACGCCGGGCAGTTCATCGTTCATCGGCGACCGGCCGGAAATCTTCGGCGGCAACTGGGACAAGCAGAATGCCGAGGGCCGCTTCAACGACTTCCAGCGCCACAAGGTCCGTGCCTGGACGACCTACGGTCTCGACCTCGGCCGCTTTGGCACGCTCGACTCGTCGCTCATCTACCGGTTCAATTCGGCGCAGACCTACAGTCTGGCCGCCACCGGCCAGTCGCTGTCGGCGGTGCAGCTGGCGCGTAATCCAGGCTACGCCAACGCGGCCAGCACGGCGCAGACCATCTTCTATGACGCGCGCGGCTCGGAGTTCTTCAACGCCTCGAACCAGGTGGACCTGGGCCTGCTCTACCAGTTGCCCATCTGGCGCACGGCGCGGCCGTGGCTGAAAATCGAGTACTACAACGTCTTCAACAACCAGGCGCTGGTGCTCTTCAACACGGCCGTGACGCCCGATGCGTCGAGCGCGCTCGACGCCGACGGACTGCGCACCGGCTTCGTCCGCCCGGCGGCCTTCGGCACCGCTCGCGGCAACGGCGACTTCCCGCGTGCCACCAACACACCGGGTGGCTCGGCGCTCTTCGCCCGCACGTTCCTGATGTCGTTCGGGCTGCGGTTCTAGAACCGGGATCAGGGACCCGGCATTCGGGTCTCGGAACACAACCCAAAGGCCCGGCTGGTCACCCAGCCGGGCCTTTTCTTTCCTACCGGGAGCGGACGCCGCCGAGGGCTAACCGCCGATCGACATCACGTCGAACTGCTCGTGGTGCAGGTGCACGTCGGCCTTCACGATGACGTCCTTGCCCAGCATCTGCTTCATGTCGCGCAGCACGCCGCGTTCCTCGTCCCTGAGCGCCCGGGCGATGTCCGGGTTCACACGCAGCAGCACGCCGAGTCCGTCCAGGTCCGGTCCGACCTTCTTCACCTCGGTCAGAATCTCGTAGCACACGGTCGAACTCGACTTGATCGTGCCCGTGCCCGAGCAGTACGGGCACGGCTCGGTCAGCGTGCGCTCGAGACTCTGCTTCACGCGTTTCCTCGTCACGATGACGAGGCCGAAGTCAGACACCTGCAGTGCCTTCGACGGCGAGCGGTCGCGCCGCAGCTCCTGCTCCACCACCTGGAAGACCTTCTGGCGGTTCTTCTTCTCTTCCATGTCGATGAAGTCGAGCACGATGATGCCGCCCAGATCCCGCAGCCGCATCTGCCGCACGATCTCCTTGGCCGCCTCGAGATTCGTCTTGATGATCGTGTCTTCGAGCCGCCCGGTGGTCTTCTTGCCGACGTAGCGGCCGGTGTTGACGTCGATGGCGACGAGCGCCTCGGTCTGGTTGATCACGATCGAGCCGCCCGACTTCAGCCACACCTTGCTCTTGAGCGCCTTGTCGAGCTCCGCCTGCACACCATATTCCTCGAAGATCGGATACGGCTTGTCGTGCAGCTTCACCCGCGCCGACATGCCCGGCATGATGCGGTCGAGCAGCTCGACGATGCGCTGGTATTCGCGGGCGTCGTCGATGCGGATGGCCACGTAGTCGTCGGTCAGCAGGTCGCGCAGCAGCTTGGCCACGAGGCTGGCTTCGCGGAAGACGACGGCCGGCGCCCGGCTCGATTCCGACTTCTGGCGCATCTCCGTCCACACGCGGTGGAAGTACGTCAGGTCGGAGACGATGTCTTCCTTGGGCTTGCCCTCGGCCGCCGTGCGGATGATGACGCCGCCGCCGAAGTGGTGCTGCTCGCGGAACTCCTTGACGATGCCGCGCAGGCGGTTGCGTTCCTCGCGGGTCGAGATCTTCCGCGACACGCCCACATGGTCTACGGTGGGCATGAACACCAGGAAACGTCCGGGCATCGTGACGTGCGACGTAAGGCGCGCGCCCTTCGTGCCGAGCGGCTCCTTGGCCACCTGCACGATGATGTCCTGCCCTTCCTTCACGAGGTCTTCGATCTTCGCCTCGAGGCCCTTCTGCGCGTCGCCACGGTCGCCACGTCCGCCGCGGCCGCGGCCGCGGCCACCGCCGCCGTTCTGCGCCGGAGCGGCCGGGCCGGGGGCACTCGCCGCCACTTCCGCCGCGCCGCTGCCGATCGCCTCGACCGCCGCCGAGGGTGCCGCCGCCGGCTCGTCCTCGTCGTCGTCGCCGCTCAGGCGCTCGAACTCCTCCATCGTGTTGACGACGTCAGCCACATAGAGGA
>JBIKUN010000044.1:0-29154 GCA_044347565.1 Vicinamibacterales bacterium
ACGACCCGGCAGCCGGGCACGCGCTTGCCGCGGCCGCGAAGGCGTTGTCGGATGCCCGTTACAGCCGCGAGGTCTACCTCGCGCGCACCGCCGATGCGTGCCGCCGGCTGGCGGCCCGCGGGCCGGCCGGGCGCGCGGCCGCCGGGACGGTGGCGCGGTGAGAGTGCTCGTCACCGGCGCGACCGGATTCACGGGCGGCCACCTGGCGGCGATGCTCGCCGCTCGCGGCCACGAGGTGCGGGCGCTCGTGCGCTCGAAGAGCCTGGCGCGGTTCGCGGCGTCGAGCCTGCCGGCGGCCGGCGGCGTGCCGGCCGAAGGCGATCTGCTGTCGCCCGACGCGCTCGCCCGCGCCTGCGCCGGCGTCGAGGTCGTGTATCACATCGCCGCGACCTATCGCGAAGCCGGGCAGCCCGATTCGGCGTATCGCGCCATCAACGTGGACGGCACGCGCCACCTGCTCGAGGCGGCGCTCGCGGCCGGCGTGTCGCGGGTGGTGCACTGCTCGACCGGCGGCGTGCACGGCCACATCGCGCATCCGCCGGCGAACGAAGACGCCCCGTTCAATCCGGGCGACGTCTATCAGGACACGAAGCTCGAGGCCGAACAGCTGGCGCGCCGCTTCGGCACCGAACGCGGGCTGGACGTCGTGGTGGCGCGGCCGATCGGCATTCACGGTCCGGGCGACACGCGGTTCCTCAAGATGTTCAAGGGCCTCGCGAAGGGCCGCTTCCCGATGCTCGGGCCGTGCACCGCGTTCTACCACCTCACCTACATCGACGACCTGTGTGAGGGGTTCCGGCTGTGCGGCGAAGTGCCGGCCGCGAAGGGCCGCACCTACATCCTGGCCGGCGAACGCTACACCACGCTGAAGGAGCTGGTGGCGCTCGTGGCCGAGGAACTCGGCGTGGCGGCGCCGCGTCTGCACCTGCCGGTGTGGCCGGTGTGGACGGCCGGGCTCCTGTGCGAGCTCGTCTGCGTGCCGCTCAGAATCGAGCCGCCGCTCTACCGGCGCCGGGTAGACTTCTACACGAAGAGCCGCGCCTTCGACATCACGCGCGCGAAAACGGAGCTTGGCTACGCGCCCGCGGTCGACCTCCGCACGGGCATCCAGCGCACGATCGCGTGGTACCGGACCCAGGGATGGCTGTAGACCGCAAGCTCAACATCGTGCACGTGTGCGACCATCTCGGGTGGGCCGGGTCGCGCATGCACGGCGTCAAGCGTCTGTTCGCGTGGATGATGCCGCGCTTCGACCGCACGCGGTTCACGGCGTCGCTCGTCAGCCTGCGCCGGAAAGACCTGTCGGATGGCACGCTCGAAGGGCTGGGCATCGACGTGTCGTACCTGGGGCGGCACAAGTTCGATCCGGCCACCTTCACCCACCTGCTGAAGGTGCTGCAGGACAAACAGGCCGACGTGGTCCACCTGCACGGCTACGGCGCCACGACGTTCGGTCGCCTGTGCGCCGCGTGGATGGGCATTCCGGCCATCCTGCACGAACACGCGAATCACACCGACACGCCGTGGTTCCAGAAGCTGGCCGACACGGCGCTCGCGCCGTACACCGATATCGCCATTGCCGTCTCGGCTTCCACCGCGGCGTTCACGACGCGGGCCCGGCTCATCCCGGCCGATCGCACACACGTCGTCTATCTGGGCGCGCCGCTCGATGAGTTCGCGCGGCCGCGATCGGCCGCCGAGATCGCCGCGGCCCGCCAGGCGCTCGGCATCCCCGAGGGCACGACCGCCGTCGGCTGCGTCACGCGCCTCATGCCCTCCAAGGGCAACGAGTTCCTGGTCGGCGCGGCGCCGGCCGTCCTCGCCGCGCATCCGGCCGTGCGGTTCTACCTCGTCGGCGAAGGCGAACTCGAGGCGCCCCTCAAGGCGCAGGCCGCGAGCCTCGGCCTCGGCGATCGTTTCGTGTTCGCCGGCTTCCAGAGCGATGTCGCGGCGGTGTTCAGTGCGTTCGACATCGTGGTGTTCCCGTCGCTCTGGGAAGGCACGCCGCTCACGGCGTTCGAGGCCCTGGCGATGGGCAAGCCCATCGTCTCGACCGACGCCGACGGCCTGCTCGACGTGCTGGCCGATGGCCGCGACGCGCTCGTCGTGCCGAAGCGCGACAGCGCGGCCCTCGCCGCCGCGATCGGGCGCCTCATCGACGAACCGGCACTCGCGGCCCGCCTGGCGGCCGGGGCACGCGCGACCGGCGCGCGCTATGACATCGGGGCGTTCGTGCGCAAGATGGAGCGGCTCTACGAACTGCTCCACGAATCGTCACGGCGCACGAAGCGGCAGAGTGCGCTGACGCTCGACCTGTCGTTCCTCCACGACGGGGCGCGCCCGTGAGTGGGGGCTGGAGCGCCCGCTCGGAGGCCTGGCGTCTCGGTGTCGTGGCCACGGCCACGCTCGCCGCGGTGCTTTTCGCCTGGGCGCTCTCGGTCAACTATCCGAAGGCCTCGTACGGCTTCTTCTCCGACGCCTCCACCTACTACGGGCTCGGGCACAGCCTGGCCGATGACGGGGACTTCGAGTTCCGCCGCGAAGACCTCGTGCGCGTCTGGCGCGAGTTCCCGAGCGGTCCCGAAGGCATCTTCCTGAAGCGCGGCAGCGATCCGGATCTGCGGATCGACGGCGCGGCGCCGTTCGTGCACGTGGACGTGAAGCCCGACGCCGATCCGTCGCGCCTCTACTTCGCCAAGTCGTTCATCTATCCGCTCTTCGCCGCGCCGTTCATCCGGCTCTTCGGCACGAACGGCTTCCTCGTGCTGCACGTGCTCGTGCTGCTCGTGAGCTTCGTCTGCGCCTATGCCTTCCTCGTGGCGCGCAGCCAGCCGGCCGCGGCGCTCGTCTTCGCGCTGGCGTTCGTGTTCGTCTCGGTGGCGCCGGTCTACCTCGTGTGGCTGACGCCCGACCTCTTCAATCTGGGGCTCGTCACACTCGGTTACTTCTTCTGGCTCTACAAGGAAGTGACGAACCCGCAGACGCCGTCGGGACGGACGCGCAGTGTCTGGCTCGTCGGGCCGCGCACCGACCTCGTGGCCGCGCTGTGGCTGGGACTCGCCACCTTCTCGAAACCCACGCACGTGCTGTTGATGTTCCCCGTGCTCGGCCTCTTCGCACTGCGGCGGCAGTGGCGGCGCGGCTTCGTGTGCGGCCTCGCGTTCTCGGCGGTTGTCCTCGGGCTCTTCGGCGCCAACATCGCCATCACCGGCGAGTACAACTACCAGGGCGGCGATCGCAAGACGTTCTATGCCGGCGGCGAGTCGAAGGGCTTCCCGTTCCAGACCGACGACCGGACGTTCGACACGACCGGTATCGGACGGGCCACCAACGGCGTGCTGACCGACGTGCTGTTCAACCGCGACGCCGTCGTCGATGTGTTCCGGCACAACCTGCTGTATTTCTTCGTCGGCCGCCACACCGGCTTCGCCATCTACTACCTGCCCGGCATGGCGGCGCTCGTGCTGTTCCTGCTGCTGCGCGGCCAGCAGACCGCGTGGGGCTGGCTTACGCTCGCCGGCGGCGTCGGCTCGGCGATCGTGCTGATGCTCTACATGCCGTTCACCTACTCGGGCGGCGGCGGACCAGTGGGGAACCGCTACTTCCTCGGCGTCTATCCGGTGTTCCTGTTCCTGATGCCGGCCTTCGCGCGGCCGTGGAACGCGATGGCGGTCGCGGCGGCGAGCGCGGCGTTCGTCATGCCGGTGCTGACGAATCCGTTCTACTCGTCCTTCAATCCCGGCGAACACACCAAGACCGGGCTCTTCCGCGCCTTGCCGCTCGAACTCTCGCTCGTGAACGACCTGCCGGTGAATGTCAGTCCGTCGCGCTCGCGCCAGCCGCTCGGCGGCGCGCCGCCGCTCAGCGGCTACTTCATGGACGACAACGCCTACAACCGCGAGGGCGAGGCGTTCTGGGTGCGCGGCGAGAGCCGCGCCGACATCATGCTGCGTGCCCCGGCCCCGATGACGACGACGCCCGAGGGCGATCGCGCCGCGGCGCTGCGCGTGCCGCAGATGGAGATCACGCTCGAGACCGGCCCCAGGCCGAACCGCATCACCGTGCGCACGGCGGCGATCGTGCAGGTGGTGGACGTGCCGGCCCATGACCGCCGCACCATCGTCGTGCCGATGGGCGAGGGGCTGCCCTACAAGCCGTATCCCGAGAACCCAACCAACTACGTCTACGCGTTTTCGATCGAGAGTGCGACCGGCTTCATCCCGCTCTTCGAGGGCGGCGGCCGCGACAACCGCTTCCTCGGCGTCTTCGTGCGGCTGACGCCGCGCTACGAGTAGGGAGCCGGCGGGATGCGTGTTCTCGTCGTCACCTCGAGTCCGCCCTTCATCGAAGGCGGCCACCTCGTCATCGCGCGCGATCTCGTGGCCGCCTGCCGTGCCGCCGGCCACCAGGCCGATCTCATCGTGACGCCGCAGAATCGTTTCGGCCGCCAGGGCGCGGCCTACCTGGCGGCGTGGCTCACGGACGTGGGCGTGGCCGCCGACGGCGCGCCGGTCGACCAGGTGGTGAGCCTGCGGTATCCGGCGTTCGCCGTGCGGCATCCGCGCCACACCTGCTGGCTCAACCACACGATGCGCGAGTACTACGACCTCTGGCCGCGGTTCAGCGCGTCGCTGTCGTGGAAGAACACGATCAAGGAATCGATCCGTCGCGTCGCCGTGCACCAGGCCGACGCCCACTTCCTGCAGCGTGGCGTCTCGCGGCGCTTCGCGATCTCCGCCACCGTGCAGGCGCGGCTCGGCCGCTGGGGCGCCCTCGACGCCGAAGTGCTGCATCCGCCGGCGCCCGACCGGCCGTATCGCTGTGACGGTTACGGCGACTACATCTTCGCGGTGTCGCGGCTCACCGCGCTCAAGCGTTTCGATCTGCTGCTCGAAGCGCTGGCGCAGCCGAACGCGCAGGGGATACGCGCCGTCATCGCCGGCGACGGGGAAGAGCGCGGCCGGCTGCTCGACCAGCGGCGGCGCCTCGGGCTCGAGTCGCGCGTGGAGTTCGTCGGGCGGCTGTCGGACGAGGCGATGCTGGATCACTATGCCCGCTGCCGCGCGGTCGCGTTCCTGCCGTTCGATGAAGACTACGGCTTCGTCACCGTCGAGGCCTTCGCCTCGGGCAAGCCGGTCGTCACCTGCGCCGACAGCGGCGGCCCGACCGAGCTCGTGACCGACGGCGTGACCGGCCGCGTCACGGCCGCCACGCCATCGGGCGTCGCCGAGGCGCTCCGGCAGCTCATGGACGATCCGGCCGCGGCCGAGCGCATGGGCACGGCGGCGCGCGAGCGCGGCGCGCGGCTCACCTGGCCGGCCACGGTGGCACGCCTGCTCGGCACGGCGATAGACTGAGACGTTCATGGGCTACCGCACGCCGCTCGAATCACGCGTCGCCAAACAGGTCACGCGCGCCATCACCGACTACGGGATGATCGCCGACGGCGATCGCGTGATGGTCGGGCTGTCGGGCGGCAAGGACAGCTGGGCCCTCATCCAGATCCTCGACGTGCTGCAGAAGCGCGCGCCGATCGACTTCTCGATCGTCGCCGTCACGGTCGATTCCGGCTACAAGGACTACAAGCACGGCCTCATCACCGAGGCGTGCAAGGCGCGTGGCTGGGAGCTGCGCATCGAGCACACGACCATCGGCGAGCAGATGGACGACATCCTCGACGCCGGTGACACGCCGTGTTCGCTCTGCGCGCGGCTGCGGCGCGGCGTGCTCTACCGCGTGGCCGACGAGGTGGGCGCCACCAAGATCGCGCTCGGCCATCACCTCGACGACTTCGTCGAGACGCTGCTGCTGAACGTGTTCTTCGCCGGCGCGCTCATGGCGATGCCGGCGCGGCTGGTGTCGGACAGCGGAAAACACGTCGTCATCCGGCCGCTGGTCTACGTGACCGAGGCCGATGCCCGTGCCTACACGCAGGAAAGCGCGCTGCCGGTGATCGGCTGCTGCTGTCCGGCCTGCGGCGATCTCAGCCTGCAGCGGCAGCGCATCAAGCGGCTCATCATGGAGCTCGAACGCGAGCATCCGCAGGTGAAGGCCTCGATGCTGAAGGCGCTCACCAACGTGAAGCCCCGGCACCTGCTCGACCGCCGGCTGCACGGCGACGCCGCGGCGGCCCCGCCCGAGGGCGCGGCCCCGCCCGAGGTGCCCTTTTCCCAGCTGCTCGCCCTCAGGACGCGCTAGTGCGGACGGGGAGCCAGTAGATGCGCGCCGTCCTGCAGCGCGTACGTCACGCGCGGGTCGAGGTCGACGACCGGGTGGTCGGCGCCATCGGGCCTGGCCTGCTCGTGCTCGTCGGTGTCGAGCGCGGCGACGGCCCGGACGACGTCGCGCACATCGCCGGCAAGATCCGCGACCTGCGCATCTTCGATGACGATGGCGGCGACGACGGCAAGGTGCGCATGAACCGCGCCGTGGGCGACATCGGCGGCGGGGTGCTCGTCGTGTCGCAGTTCACGCTGGCCGCTGACTGCCGCCGGGGCCGGCGTCCGTCGTTCGATCATGCCGCCGCGCCCGACGACGCGCGCCGTCTGTACGAGGACGTCGTGGCGGCGCTGCGCGCCTCGGGGCTGCCGGTCGAGACCGGCGAGTTCCAGGCGGCGATGCGCGTGACGCTCGAGAACGACGGTCCGGTGACGTTCGTGCTGGAGAGCCGGCGCGCGTGACCCCCGCCGCGCGCCTCACCGTCGTGGCCCTCGCCGCCCAGGGCGGCCTTGGCGTGGCCGGCGCCCGCATGCTGGCCTTCGGCGTCTGGGCCACCGGCATGGGCGCCGTGCTCGGCGGCCTGGCGCTCGTGACCGGCGCCCTGCTCGCCCCGATGACGGCGCATGCCTGTTGCGACATGCTGGCATTTCAGTATCCGGGATCGGCCGCGCGACGGCGCGCGGCGCAAGGAGTGTGACGGTGAACGGACGACGATCGATTCGACGCGCCGGCGTCGTGGCGGCGGCTGGCCTGTGCCTGCTCGTGACGTCGCGGGCGGACGCGCAGCAGCGGCCCCTCGTTACCGAGGATCCGCAGACCGTGGGCGCCGGGCAGGTCCTCATCGAAACCGGCGTCGACTGGATGCGGGGCGTGACGTTTCCGATCTCGGGCCTGCGGGGGGACCTCGTCTCGGGCCCGACGATCGGCCTGAGCGTCGGCGTCGGGCCGATCGCCGAGATTCAGATCGACGGCAGTCCGTACCGCCAGCTCCGCATCACCGAACGCCGCGAGGCGCCGCTCTCGGCCGTGCTCTCGTTGAACGGCGCGACCACGTCGGCGGTGGATGACTTCGTCATCGCCACCAAGCTGCGGCTGCTCAACGAAGGCCGCGCCCGGCCGGCGATCGGCCTGCGTTTTGCGACGCGGCTGCCGAATGCGTCGAACGAGTCGGGCCTCGGTCACGACACGACCGACTTCTTCGCCTCGTTCCTCATCGGCAAGACGGTGGCGCGCGTGCGCTGGGTGGCGAATGCCGGCGTCGCGATCGTGGGCGATCCGGTGGTGGCGGCGCGGCAGGAAGATCTGCTCACGTTCGGGATGTCGCTCGCCGGGCGGCTTGGCCGCGGCTTCGAACTGGTGTCGGAATACAACGGCCGCATGAACCTGGCCGCCAGTTCGCCCGTGCCCGGCACCGAGAACCGCGGCGTGGCCCGGGCCGGGCTCCGCTTCTCGCGCGGCAGCGTGCGGCTGGATGCCGCGGCGCTCATGGGCGCCACCTCCACGGACCTCGACCTCGGCGCGACGGCGGGGCTGACATGGGTGTTCCGCGCCTTCCAGATGCCATGACCATGACGATTACGAAAGCCCACGCCTACGGCAACGACTTCCTCTTCGCGCATCGCGACGATCTGCGCGGCCACGACCCGGCGGCGCTCTCGCGCACGTTGTGCGCGCGTCACACCGGCATCGGCGGTGATGGGCTCATCCTGTACTCGTTCACGCCGGCCGGCGCGACGATGCGCCTGATCAATGCCGACGGCAGCCCGTCCGAACTCTCGGGCAACGGCCTGCGCTGCCTGGCGGCGCTCGTCATCCGCGAACGCGAACGCCGGGGCGGCGCCCCCGATGGGGTCTCCACCGAGGTCGTGGCCGACACCGACGCCGGCGAGCGGCGGCTCGTGTTGACCTCGCGTGCCGACGATCGCTACATGTTCACGGCGGCGATGGGGGAGCCGACCAACCTGCGGCAGGAGACGCTCGAGGTAGCGGGCGAGTCGCTGGTCGTCGCGACGCTCGGCATCGGCAACCCGCAATGTGTGGCGCTCATGCCGGCACTGCCCGATCGCCCACGCTTCGAGCGGCTGGGGCCGGGCCTGTCGACGCATCCGCGGTTCCCGGCCGGGACGAACGTGGAGTTCGCCGTCGTAGAGGCGCCGGCGCGCGTCAACATCCTCATCTGGGAACGCGGCGTGGGCCCGACGGAAGCATCAGGCACGGGCGCCTGCGCGGCGGCCATCACGGCCATGCAGTACGGCGGCGCGGCCCGCGACGTCGAAGTGGTGTCGCCCGGAGGCACCCAGCGCGTCGAATGGCGCGCCGACGGCGTCTACCTCACCGGCTGGGCCGAAATCCTGTTCGACGCGACCTGGAAGCCGTAGCCGGCGCAGCGCGCGGAAGTTGCCACGGTCGCTGCGGCGGCGTGCCGCGAAAGCTGCGATCGGGCGGCCTACCGGCGGCCGCGTGCTTTCTTCGCCGGCAGTGGCGTGAGGCTTTCGAGCGCCGCGTCGAGTGTGGCCGTCTCGGCCGCCATCGCATCGAGGCCCGCGAGTTCTCCGCGATCCACGGCGGCGCGCGTTGTCGCGAGGGCCTTGAGCGCGTTCTTGACCTGCGTCTCCACACGGCGCTGCGTGGCGGCTGGCACGCGCTTCGCTTCCTCCGCGGCGAGGGCTGCGTCCACGCGGTCGATGAGCGCGGCGAAACGATCAAGCGTCTCGTCGGCGGCCAGGCGGGCCTTCACTCGGCCGTCGGCGGCGGCCTTGGCGGCCGTCTGCGCTCTCGTGTTGGCGTCGAGGGCATGGCCGAGGGCGGCGCGGTAGTCGCCGGCGGTCACGTCCGCGTGCGCGCGGGCGAGGGTGGCCTCGGCCGCCGCCAGGTCCTCGCGGGCGAATACGGCGGCGCCGGCGGCGCGGGCGGCCTCGATGCCGCCTTCGGCGAGCGACAGCTCTTTGGTGGGTGGTTCGGCGCAGGCGGCCGCCATCACGGCCACAGACAGGAACGCGGCAAGACGCAGGCGGACTGGCACGGACATGCGGGCGAAAGTATACCGGACCGCTTCGGCGCGTTTCGGGGAGGCGCGATGCGGCACGGAGCACGGACACAGTCGGATGACGCGCGGACGCGCGCCGAGGGCGCCCCGGCGGGCCTGGCGACACTGGCCCCGGGGGATCGACCGCGCGAGAAGCTGCTGCGGGCCGGCGCCGCGACCCTGGGTGACAACGAACTCGTCGCGGTGCTCCTCGGTGCGGGAGTGCGCGATCGCGACGCGCTTACCGTGGCGGGCCATCTGCTGGCGGCGGTCGGCGGGGTGAGCGGCCTTGGCCGGCATGCCGCGGAACGCCTCACCCGGGCGCCGGGCGTCGGGCCCACGCGGGCCGCCCGGTTACTCGCGGCCGTCGAGCTCGGCCGTCGCGCCCTGGCCGGTCCGCCGCGGACCCGGCCGCGGCTCGCCTCGCCCTCGGCGGTGGCGGGCTACCTGCTGCCCGACCATGCCGGGCATCCGGAGGAGCGATTCGGCGTGCTGCTCCTCGACACGAAACACCGGGTCATCCGCGCCGTATCCATCTCGCGGGGCACGCTCGATGCGAGCCTCGTGCATCCGCGCGAGGTCTTCCGGGCCGCCACCGACCATGCCGCCGCGGCGGTCGTGCTCTTCCACAACCATCCGTCGGGCGATCCGGCCCCGAGCGTGGACGACGTGCATCTCACCCGCCGCCTGGTCGAGGCCGGCGAGCTCATGGGGATCGCGGTGCTCGATCATGTGGTCCTGGGCGACGCCTGCTGGCACAGCCTTCGCGAGTCGACGCCCGGACTCTTCCGCCGGTAGCGGGCGGGCGTCCGGCCCGCCGTGTCCGCGGGGAATGGAGTACGCTTGGAGGTTCAGTTCACGGCACCATGAAGGTCCTCTACTTCGACTGTTTCGCCGGCGCGGCCGGCGACATGATCCTCGGCGCGCTCGTCGATGCGGGCGTACCGTTCCAGGCGCTGCAGCAGGCGCTCGGGTCGCTCGCGGTCGGGGGCTGCGAGGTCACGGCCGACCCCGTCGTGAAGCACGGCCTCCGCGCGATCAAGTTCCGCGTGCACGAGCCGGTGGCGGGCGGCACGGCCGCGGCGACACACGCACATTTCCACCTCTCCGACATCCGCGCCGCCATCGACCGGTCGGCGCTGAGCGCGGCCGGCAAGGCGCGCGCGCAGGGGCTCTTCACGCGGCTGGCCGAGGCCGAAGCCGCCATCCATGGGTCCACGCCCGAGCGGGTGCATCTGCACGAGGTCGGGGCACTCGATTCGATCATCGACATCGTGGGCGCCGTGTTCGCGCTCGAATACCTGGCCCCCGATCGCATCGTCGTCTCGCCGATGAACGTCGGCGGCGGCATGGTGCGCTCGGCGCACGGCGTCTTCCCGGTGCCGGCGCCGGCCACCCTGCGCCTGCTCGGCGACGCGCCCGTGTATTCGAGCGGCCTGCCGTTCGAACTGCTCACGCCCACCGGCGCGCTCGTGCTCACCGACTACGCCACGAGCTACGGCCCGCTGCCGGCGATGCGCGTCAGCTGCACCGGCTACGGCGCCGGCGATCGCGATCTGCCCGACGTCCCGAACACGCTGCGCGTGCTGGTCGGCGAGACGGACGAGACCGCACCGGCGATGCGCGTGGCGGTGCTCGCCTGCGAGATCGACGACATGAACCCGCAGATCTTCGGCGTGCTCATGGACCGCCTCTACGCCCGCGGCGCGCTCGAGGTGTTCTACCAGCCGGTGCAGATGAAGAAGAACCGGCCAGGCACGCTCATGACGATCGTGTGCCGCCCGGGCGACCGCCGCGTGCTGACCGACCTCGTCTTCAGCGAGACGACGACCATCGGCGTGCGCCATCAGGAGATGGACCGCGAGTGCCTCGATCGCGAACTCGTGCCCGTGGCGACGCCCTGGGGCGAGGTGCGCGTCAAGGTGGCCCGCCAGGCCGGCCGCGTGCTGAATGCGCAGCCCGAATTCGACGACGTCGCCCGGCTCGCCGCCGCCCACGACGTGCCCCTCAAGGATGTCCACGCCCAGGCGCAGAAGGCGTGGCTGGACCGGACGCACTGACGACATGAAGTACTTTCTCACCACCGCCATCGACTACGTGAACAGCCGGCCGCACCTCGGCACGGCCTACGAGAAGATCACGGCCGACGTCATCGCGCGTTACCACCGCCTGAAGGGTGACGATACGTGGTTCCTGATGGGGAACGACGAACACTCGCAGAACGTCTTCAAGCGCGCGCAGGAGCAGGGCAAGGACCCGCTGGCCTACTGCGACGAGATGGAGCAGACCTTCCGCGAGACGTGGGCCGGCCTCGACATCTCGTTCGACGACTTCATCCGCACCACCGACCGCCGCCGGCACTTCCCGGCCGTGCAGGCGATGGCGCAGGCCTGTCTCGACAACGGCGACATCTACGAGGGCACCTACGAAGGCCACTACTGCGTGGGCTGCGAGGAGTTCAAGCCGGAGAAGGATCTGGTGGAGGGGCTGTGCCCGATCCACAAGACGAAGCCCGAGTGGATCCGCGAGAAGAACTGGTTCTTCCGGCTCTCGAAGTATCAGCAGCCGCTGCTCGATCTCTACGCGCGCCAGCCGTCGTTCATCGAGCCCGAGGTGCGCCGCAACGAGATCCTGCGCTTCGTCGAAGGCGGCCTCGAGGATCTGTCGATGAGCCGGGCGGGGCAGTCGTGGGGCATTCCGCTGCCGTTCGACGCGAAGAGCGTCGTCTACGTCTGGTTCGACGCGCTCATCAACTACGCCGCCGCCGTCGGCCTCGGCTGGGACCAGGCGCAGTTCCAGTCGCGCTGGCCCGCCAACCTGCACATCGTCGGCAAGGACATCACGCGCTTCCACTGCGTGATCTGGCCGGCGATGCTCATGAGCGCGAAGCTGCCGCTGCCAGGCCAGGTGTTCGGCCACGGCTGGGTGTTCTTCAAGGGCGAGCGCATGAGCAAGTCGCTCGGCAACATCGTCGACCCGCTCGATGCCGCCAAGCGTTTCGGGCCCGATCCGCTGCGCCTGTATCTCACGAAGGAAGTGCCGTACGGCGCCGACGGCGACTTCACGTGGGAACGTTTCGAAGAGAAGTACAACGCCGATCTCGCCAACAACCTCGGCAATCTCGTGAACCGCGTGGCGTCGATGAGCGAGCGCTACCGGCAGGGCCAGCTGGCGCCGGCCGGCGCGCGCGCCGGCGGACTTGCGGACGCGGCGGCCACGGCCGTAGCCGCCTACACCGACGCGATGGAGCGGCTGGCCCTGCACGATGCGGCGGCGGCCACCTTTCGCCTCGTGAGCGCGACGAACGAGTTCGTCGCGAGCAGCCAGCCGTGGGCGCTCGCGAAGGAGCCCGCGAAGGCCGACCAGCTCTCGGGCGTGCTCTACGACGCCGCCGAAGCGGTGCGTGTCGCCGGGTTGCTGCTCGGGCCGTTCATGCCGGCATCATCGGCCGAAATCCTGCGCCGGATGGGCGAGACGCGCCCGGCGGACGCCCTGCGCCTTGCTGATACCTCATGGCGCACCGACGGCATCAAACAGGTCCTGAACAGCGGGGCGCTCTGGCCCCGCATCGAAGACAAGGGAGCAATTGTCGTGAGCGAGACCCCCACCCCCGAACCCTCGACCCCCGCGGCCCCGGCAGCGACGACGCCGGCCGCGGTAGCCGCCGCAACGCCCGCCCCCGCGGCCGCACCCGAGGCGTTCATCACGATCGACGACTTCATGAAGGTCGAGCTCCGCACGGCGAAGATCCTCGCGGCCGAGCGGCTGCCGAAGTCGAAGAAGCTGCTCAAGCTGTCGGTGGATGCGGGCGAAGCGGAGCCGCGCACGATTCTCGCCGGCATCGCCGAGAGTTACGAACCCGAGGCCGTCGTCGGCCGCTCGATCGTCATCGTGGCCAACCTGGCCCCGCGGCCGATGATGGGGCTGGTGTCGCAGGGCATGGTGCTCGCCGCGAGCGTCGACGGCGGCCCGGCGATGCTCATCAATCCCGATCCCGCCGTACCCGGCACGCGCGTGCGGTAGCGGTCCTTCCGGGGGCCGTGACCGGGGCTGTGGTCCCTGGTCTCTGGTCTCTGGTCCCTGTCGATGATCGATAGTCACTGCCATCTCGCCGGCGCGGAAGACGTCCCCGACCTCGCCGTCGTGGTTGCGCGGCCCCGCGCCGCCGGACTGGAGCGGCTGCTCGTCATCGTGGCGGCGGAGGACGATGCCGAATGGACGCGGGCGCAGGCGCTCGCCGCCACGTGGGACGGGATCGAACTCGCCACCGGCATCCACCCGCACCACGCCCATCGCTTCGCCGCCGATCCCGCCGGCGCTGCGGCGCTCGTCGCGCGGCGCCTGGACGCCTGGCCTGCCGTGCGGGCGGTTGGCGAAATCGGCCTCGACTACCACTACGACTTCTCGCCGCGCGAGGTGCAGCAGGCGGTCTTCGCCGCGCAGCTGGCGCTGGCGCAATCGCGCGGGCTCCCCGTGGCCATCCACACCCGCGAGGCCGAGGCCGATACCCTCGCCGCCATCGCCGCCGCGCAGGCGGCGGCGCCCCTGCGCGGCGTCTTCCATTGCTTCACGGGGGATGCGGCCACGGCGGCGCGGGCGGCCGCGACTGGCTTCTACCTGTCGTTTGCCGGGATCCTGACCTTCCCCCGTGCCGTCGAACTGAGGGAGGCCCTCCGCGGAGCGCCCCTCGACCGTCTGCTGGTCGAAACCGACGCGCCGTATCTCGCGCCGGTGCCGCATCGCGGCAAACGCAATGAACCGGCGTGGGTGCAGACCACGCTCGAGATGGCGGCACGGGAGCGGGGCATGGCGGTCGAGGATCTGGCCAGGGCGGTCCGGCGCAACTACGACGGGCTCTTCGCGCCGCAAACGCACGTCGCAGAAGGACTAAGCTTCGATGCCTCGCGTTGACACCGGCACGAGCGCTATGGTCGAATTGTGCGGTTCGAGTCCCGCCGTGCCGAAGACGACTCTCGATTTGATTCAACTGTTCGAGCCCGTGCGCGCTGACCTCGTCGAGGTCGAGCGGGAATACCTGCGCCAGGTCGAATCGAAAGTCGGGGTCATTCCTCAGATCGGCGCCTACATCCAGCAGAGCGGCGGCAAGCGCGTGCGCCCGGCCCTGCTGCTGATGGCGGCCCGCCTGTGCGGCTACACGGGGCCGCGGGCCATCCTGAACGCCGCGGTGGTCGAGTTCATCCACACCGCCACGCTCGTGCACGACGACATCATCGACGACGCCGAGACGCGGCGCGGCCAGAAGGCCGTGCATTCGCGCTGGGGCAACGACGTCACGGTCCTCGCCGGCGACTTCCTTTACATCAAGTCGATGGCGATGGCGCTCACGCAGGACACGCTCGACGTCGTGCGCCTGCTCTGCGACATCACCCTCCGCATGATCGAGGGCGAGATCTACCAGCTCACGAAGAACGGCGATCTCGAGATCAGCGAAGACGAACACTTCGACATCATCCGCCGCAAGACCGCGCACCTCTTCGGCGGCTGCGCCGAGATCGGCGCCATGCTCGGCGAGGCCGGGCCCGAGAAACAGACGGCGCTGCGCGAGTACGGCTTCAATCTCGGCGTGATGTTCCAGCTCGTCGACGACCTGCTCGACTTCACCGGCGAGGCCGAAGCGCTCGGCAAACCGATCGGCGGCGACCTGCTCGAAGGCAAGATGACGCTGCCGCTCATCCATCTGCGCGACAACGGCGGCCCGGAGGCCGTGGCGCTCATCCGCCGCATCGTGGCGGAACGGCACTGCGCGGCCGACGACTGGGCGCGCCTGCGCCAGCTGATGGCCGAACACCGTTCGCTCGACTACGCGCAGCACCGCGCGCAGGCGTTTGCCGAGGCCGCCAAGCGCAATCTCGCCATCTTCCCCGACCGGCCCGAACGCGAGGCCCTGCTCGCGCTGACCGAGTTCGTCGCCACGCGCGACCGCTGACGCCGACGTCCGACCCGTGTCGGCCACGCCCGCCGCCCGCGCCGAAGAGCTCCGCCGCCAGATCCGGCGGCACGAGGAGCTGTACTACGTCCACGCCGCGCCCGAGATCTCCGACCAGCAGTTCGACGCGCTCATGCGCGAGCTGCAGGCGCTCGAGGCCGCGGACCCCGCGCTCGTCGTCGCGGAGTCGCCCACGCAGCGTGTGGGGGGGCGTCCCGTCGAGGGCTTCGACACGGTGAGCCACGCGGCGCCGATGCTGAGCCTTGACAACGCCTACAACGAAGAGGAACTGCGCGCGTTCGACGAGCGCGTGCGTAAGGGTCTCGGCGCCGAGGCCGCCGTCGACTACGTCGCCGAACTCAAGATCGACGGGCTGAGCATCGCGCTCACCTACGTGGACGGACGGCTCGTGCGCGGCGCGACCCGCGGCGACGGCACGCAGGGCGAAGACGTCACGGCGAACGTCCGCACGATCCGCGCGCTGCCGCTCGAGCTGCGCGACGGTCCGCCCGGGCCGATCGAGGTGCGCGGCGAGGTCTACCTGCCGAAGGCCGCCTTCGAGCGCACGAACCGTGAACGCGAGGCGGCGGGCGAGCCGCTCTTCGCCAACCCGCGCAACACCGCCGCCGGCGCCATGCGCAACCTCGACCCGGCACACGTCGCCACGCGCGGCCTGCGCGCATGGACGTATCAGCTCGTGGCGGATCCGGCGATCGTAGCGCCGACGCACGACGCGCTCTTCCGGCAACTCACCGCCTGGGGACTGCCGGTCGAACCGCACTGGCAGCGCTGTGCCGGCATCGAGGCCGTGTGGACCTTCTGTCAGGCGTGGGCCGAGACCCGCAAGACGCTGCCGTTCGAGACCGACGGCGTGGTCGTGAAGCTGAACGACCTGGCCGAACGCGAGCGGCTCGGCATGACGAGCAAGTTCCCGCGCTGGGCCATCGCCTTCAAGTTCCCGGCCGAACAGGTGACCACAGTGCTGCGCGAGATCCGCGTGAACGTCGGCCGCACAGGCGCGGCCACGCCGTATGCGGTGCTCGAGCCGGTGTTCGTGGCCGGCTCGACGATCTCGATGGCCACGCTGCACAACGCCGAGGACATCGAGCGCAAGGACATCCGCGAGGGCGATACCGTCATCATCGAGAAGGCGGGGGACGTGATTCCGCGGGTCGTCGGCCCGAAGATGCCGGAGGGCGCCGTCCGCCAGGCGCCGTGGGTGATGCCCACGGCCTGTCCGGAGTGCGCCAGTCCGCTGCACCGCGACGAGGACGAAGTGGTGTGGCGCTGCGGCAACATGAGCTGCCCGGCGCGCCTGCGCCGCAGTCTCGACCACTTCGCGAGCCGTGGTGCGATGAACATCGAAGGCCTCGGCGAAGCGCTCGTCGACCAGCTCGTCACCGCCGGCCTCGTGCACGACGCGGCGGACCTCTATGCGCTCACCGCGCCGCAGCTCGAAGCCCTGGAGCGGATGGGGAAGAAGTCGGCGGCGAATCTCATCGCCGAGATCGAGCGTTCCAAGGGCAACGAGGTGTGGCGCCTGCTCTACGGCCTCGGCCTCCGGCACGTCGGGGAACGTGTGGCGCAGGTGCTCGCGCGCCATCTCGGGTCGATCGAGACGATCGCGGCGCAGTCGCCCGAGGCGCTCCAGACCGTCCCCGAAGTGGGACCGGTGCTCGCGCAGGCCATCGTCGAGTGGTTCTCCGACGAGGCCAACCGCGCGCTCGTGGCCAAGCTGACGGCCGCCGGACTCACGACCGTGGGGCCGATCTCGGCAACGGTCGAGCCCGTCGGGCCGCTGGCGGGGAAGACCTACGTGCTCACCGGCACGCTGGCGGCGATGAGCCGCGACGAGGCGGCGGCGACGATCGAGGCGCTCGGCGGCCGGGTGTCGGGCTCGGTCAGCCGCAAGACCACGGCGGTGGTGGTGGGCGCGGAACCCGGGAGCAAGGTCGAGAAAGCGCGGACACTCGGCGTGCCGCTTCTCGAAGAGACCGAGTTTCTGGCGCTTATAATGGCGACATGACGCGCGGGTTCGCGTGGCTGACGTCGGCCCTCACGGCCGTCATCGGCCTTCTCGTCGGAGCGATCCTGGCCGGCGCGTTCGCGCCGCCCGAGACCGTGTCCGCGCCGGCTGTCGCGGTGGCGCCGGCCCCGGCCCCGGCGCGCCCGACGATGCCCGTCATGGCGGCGCCCGCCGGCGGCTTCCCGATCAGCTTCGCCGACGTCGCCGAACGCGCCAATCCCGCCGTCGTGTCGATCGATGTCGCGTCACGCAGCCGCCGCCGCGGCGCGCCGGCCCGCGGGCCCGAAGACGGCGGCCCGCCGCGTCGTCCCGAGGCGCCACGGCGCGGCACCGGCACCGGCTTCATCGTCGATTCGCGCGGCCTCATCCTCACGAACCAGCACGTCGTCGATGCCGCCGAGCGCGTGATGGTCAAGCTCTCCGACGGCCGCAGCTTCCGCGCCACGGTCGTCGGCGCCGATGCCGATCTGGATCTTGCCGTGCTCAAGGTGGATGCCGGCGTGCCGCTGCCCGAACTGCCGCTCGGCAACTCCGACGAGCTGCGCGTCGGCGAGTGGGTGTGCGCGATCGGCAATCCGTACGCCTACGAACACACCGTCACCGTGGGCGTCGTGAGTTTCGTGGGCCGCAAGCTCTTCGACCAGAGCCTCGACCAGTACATCCAGACCGACGCCGCCATCAGCTTCGGCAACAGCGGCGGGCCGCTGCTGAATACGGCCGGCGAGGTCGTGGGCATCAACACGGCGGTCAGCCGCCAGGCCAGCAACATCGGCTTCGCGATTCCCGTGAACCAGGCGCGCGAGGTGCTGCCGCAGCTCGTGGAAACCGGGCGTGTGGCCCGCGGCTATCTCGGCGTGGCGCTGCGCGCCGTGGACGCCGACCTGCGCCAGGCGCTTGGGCTCGGCGCCACCGTGGGTGCGATCGTGGAGGATGTCACGCCGGGGTCGCCGGCGGCCCGCGCCGGCCTGCGTCCCTACGACGTCATCACGGCCATCGACGGCAAGCCCGTGGATAGCGACCAGGCGATGGTCCGCGTCGTGTCGCGCGGCGTGCCCGGGCAGCCGGCCCGCGTGCAGTATCTGCGTGATGGCCGCGAGATGCAGGCGCTCATGAAACTCGCCGAGCGGCCGGCGCGCGTCGCCGGCGGGCCGGCCACGCCGGGCTCGATGCCGGCCCCGCAGACGACCACGCCGCAGCTCGGCCTCACGCTCATCGAAGTGCATCCCGGGAACGCGCGCCGCTTCGACGTGCCCGACGGCATCACCGGCCTGCTCGTGCAGCGGGTCGAGCCGGTGAGCCCGGCCGCCGATGCCGGCCTCGAACGCGGCCAGGTGCTGCTGCACGTGAACCGCCGCCCCGTCTCCACGATCGCCGGGCTGCGGCAGATTCTCGATCAACGCGCCCCCGGCGATCCGGTGGCCGTGCTCGTGCTCGATCCCGCGCTCGATCAACGTCTGCTGCGCGTCGTGCGCGCCGACCCCCGCTAGTGCCCGCGCCCTCCGGAGCCCGATGACCCGACACGGTATGTCCGCCCGCATCCTCGTCATCGACGACGATGCCGCGATTCGCGATTCGCTGCGCATGATCCTCGAGTACCAGGGCTACGCGGTGATGCTCGCCGCCACCGGCGAGGAAGGTGCGGCGCTCGTCGAACGTGAAGCGCCCGACCTCGTCTTCCTCGACATCAAGATGCCGGGCATGGATGGTCTCGAGGTGCTGCAGCGCATCACGCACCTGACCGACGTCACGCCGATCGTCGTCATGTCGGGGCACGCCACGATCAGTACCGCCGTCGAAGCGACGCGCCTCGGCGCCTTCGACTTCGTCGAGAAGCCGCTCGAAACCGAGCGCGTGCTCGTGCTCGTGCGCAACGCCGTGGACTCGCGGCGTCTGCGCGCCGAGAACCGCACGCTGCGCAAGGACCAGGAGAAGCGGCACCAGATCGTGGGCGACAGCCCGGGTCTCGCCGCCGTGAAGGCCGCCATCCAGAAGGCGGCGCCGACGAGCGCCACCGTGCTCATCTGGGGCGAGAGCGGCGTCGGCAAGGAGCTCGTGGCGCGCTCGGTGCATCGCGAGAGCCTGCGCCACGACGGCCCCTTCGTGCAGGTGAACTGCGCGGCCATTCCCGACGAACTCATCGAGTCGGAGCTGTTCGGCCACGAGAAGGGCTCGTTCACCGGCGCGAGCGACCGGCAGATCGGCAAGTTCGAGCAGGCCGACAAGGGCACGATCTTCCTCGACGAGATCGGCGACATGAGCCTGAAGACGCAGGCCAAGGTGCTGCGCGTGCTGCAGGAGCAGGAGCTCGAGCGTCTCGGCTCGAACCGCCTCATCAAGGTGGACGTGCGCGTCATCGCCGCTACCAACAAGGATCTCGAGCAGGAGATCACGAAGGGCACGTTCCGCGAGGATCTGTTCTACCGCCTGAACGTCGTGCCGATCTGGGTGCCGCCGCTGCGCGAGCGCCGCGACGACATCCCGGTGCTCATCAGGCACTTCGCCGACAGCTTCTCGCGCGACAACAACTTCCGCCGCAAGACGTTCACCGTCGCGGCGATGGAACGCCTGCGCCAGCACGGCTGGCGCGGCAACATCCGCGAGCTGCGGAATACCGTCGAGCGGCTGATGATCATGTCGAACAGCGACGCCATCGACGTCGGCGATCTGCGCCTCTCGGAGGCGGCGCGCGTTGACCAATCCGCGCCGGCCCCCGATAATGACTGGATGCGCGCACCGACGCTGCACGAGTTCAAGGCGAACTCGGAGCGTGCGTACCTGGTGACGAAACTGCGCGAAAACGCCTGGAACATCTCGAAGACCGCGGAAGTCATCGACACGCCGCGCAGTAATCTCTACAAGAAGCTGGAGCAATACCGAATCTCTCAGGAGACCGACGGATAGGGGAAGGCCGCAGTGAGCCGGATGACCGCCGCGTGGCCGTAGCGCGCTCGCAAGAGCGTGCGAAGGCCCGGGGAGGAAAGTCCGAACTCCGCAGGGCAGTGCGCCGGGTAACACCCGGGCGGGGCGACCCGACGGAAAGTGGCACAGAAAATATACCGCTCGCCGTCGCTCGGCGCCTTCGGGTGTCGAGCTGTGGCGCAGTAAGGGTGAAAAGGTGCGGTAAGAGCGCACCGCGCGGCTGGTAACAGACGTGGCAGGCCAAACCCCGCACGGAGCAAGACCAAATAGGGGCGCGCTGGCTTCGGCCAATCGGACGGCCCGTCCGATCGACGTGTCCGGGTAGGTTGCTCGAGTCCGCCAGTAATGGCGGACCTAGAGGAATGGTCATCCCGCCATAGCCGGCGCGCCGCACGGCGCGACGGCGACGGCGGACAGAATTCGGCTTACAGGGTCACTGCGGCCCTTCACGTTCGTTGGCACGCGAGGCACGTCGAATCATGCGCACATCCCTCATCCGGCTCGCCCTGGCGGCAGCCGGCCTCACGCTGACCATCGCCGCGGTGGCGCCTCTCGTGGCCGGGCAGGGCCAGGCGCCCGCCGCCGGTCAGCCCGCGCAGCCGGGCATCCGGCCCGGCGCCGTCATGCGCCGTCCGGGCGACGGCCGCGCGCCGGAGTTCCCGGAACCGACCATCACCCAGTACAAGCCGCGCACCACGCTCAAGACGGCGCAGCATCCCGTGCCGCGGGCGAAGTTCCCGGTCATCGACGTGCACAGCCATCAGCCGACGCCGATCGCCGAGGAGCAGTTCGCGACGGTCGTGAAGGGTATGGACGCCAACAATCTGCGCGTGCTCGTGAACGTAAGCGGGGCGCAGGGCGAGCGGCTCACGCGGGCGGTGGCGGCGCTCAAGGCCAGCCGCTTCAAGGACCGCATGGTCCAGTTCACAGACATCGACTTCCGCGACGTCGGCCCGGGCTGGAGTGCGAAAGCCGTGGCGCAGCTCGAGGCCGACGTGAAGGCCGGCGCGCTCGGCATCGGCGAGATCTCGAAGTCCTTCGGCCTGCGCGTCCGCAAGGCCGACGGCACGCGGTTGAAGATCGACGACCCCGAGCTCGACCCCGTGTGGGCCGCGGCGGGCCGCCTCGGCGTGCCGGTGCTCATCCACACGGCCGAACCGCAGGAGTTCTTCGAGCCCATCGACTTCCAGAACGAACGCTGGCTCGAGCTGGCGCTCTATCGCGACCGCCGCTATCCGGCCGGCGAGTTCCCGCGCTTCGAAGAGCTGATGGAAGAGCGCAACCGGATGTTCCGCAAACATCCGAAGACCACCTTCATCGCCGCCCATTTCGCCTACCACGCCAACGATCTGGCGCGCGCGGCGGCGCTGCTCGACCAGATGCCGCACGTGCACCTCGAGGTGGGCGCCATCCTGGCGGAACTCGGGCGCCAGCCGCGGGCGGCGCGCGAGTTCTTCGTCAAGTATCAGGACCGCATCCTTTTCGGGAAGGACAGCTTCCAGCCCGACGAGTTCCCGTACTTCTGGCGCGTCTTCGAGACGAACGACGAGTACTTCGACTACTACCGCGACTATCACGCGTTCTGGAAGCTCTACGGCATGGGCCTGCCCGACGACGTGCTGAAGAAGCTCTACTACAAGAACGCCCTGCGGCTCATTCCGGGGCTGCCGAAGGAAGGCTGGCCGCAGTAATGGCGCGTGTCCTCGTCACCGGTGGCGCCGGCTTCATCGGTTCGCATCTCGTCGAAGAACTGCTGCGGCGCGGTGAGATCGTCCGCGTGCTCGATGACCTGAGCACCGGCAAGGTGGCGAATCTCGACGCCGCGGCCGCGGCCGCCGGCACGCCCCTGCCGGAGTTCCTCGAGGGCGACGTGGCCGACCTCGCGCTGGCGCGTCGCGCCGCTGCGGGGATCGACTACGTGCTCCACCAGGCGGCCATCCCGTCGGTGCCGCGGTCGGTGGCCGACCCGCTGCGCTCCAATCACGCCAACATCGACGGCACGCTCGCCATCCTGGTCGCCGCCCGCGATGCCGGCGTGAAGCGGCTCGTCTTCGCCGGCTCGTCCTCGGTCTACGGCGATGCGCTCGAACTGCCGAAGCGCGAAGACATGCCGTGCAGACCGCTGTCTCCCTATGCGCTGCAGAAGCAGGTCGGCGAGCAGTACCTGCAGATGTTCACCGCGCTCTACGGGCTCGAGACGGTCACCACCCGGTACTTCAACGTGTTCGGCCCGCGCCAGGATCCGGGCTCGCCCTACTCGGGCGTCATCTCGCTCTTCGTCAAGGCGGCGAGCGAAGGCCGGGCGCCCACGATCTACGGCGACGGTGGGCAGACGCGTGATTTCACGTACGTCGCCAACACCGTCGATGGCGTGCTGCGGGCGGCGACGGCGCCGGGCATCTCGGGGCAGATCATCAACGTCGCCACGAACGGCCGCGTGTCGCTCAACGAGCTGTGGGCGCAGGTGCGCGGCCTGTTCGGGGCGACGACCGCGCCCGTCTACGACGAGCCGCGGATCGGGGACATCCGCGACTCGCAGGCCGACATCAGCAAGGCAGCGGCGCTGCTCGGCTACCGGCCGAGCGTGCCGTTCGAGGAAGGGCTGCGGCGCACGGTGGCGTGGGCCACCGGCCGGAGCTGAGGGCGCGCCGCGGTCTGCGCGGCGCCGCGGTGAGCACGTCGCGGCGGCCGTCGCCGTCGCACACCGTCACGCCGGCGCCGTCGAAGGCGAGCGCGGCCTCGAGCGCTGCCTCCCCGGCCATCGCGTAGCCGCGAGACCAGAGCGGACCGTCGCCGTCGAGCAGTGACCAGCCGCCGAGGCCGGTAAAGGCGGCGGCTTCCTTCACGAGCGCGAGGTCGACGCCGGTGAGACCCGGCGCTTCGCCTTTCTCCTTGGCGGCTTCGGCGAGCGCATTCACTTGGCGCACGTCGGCCGCCGCCACCGCCAGCGGGTCTTCGAGGCGGAACCACGGCGCCGCCTTGTCCGCGTCCGTCCCGGCGAAGCGGCCGCAGATGTCGGCGGTCCCGTCGCGCCGCTCGCCCACGAGCTGCATCGCTTCGTGATTACCGAGCACCGGCCGCACGCGGCCGCCCTGTGCCGGCGCCTCGCGTTCGAGCGCCACGGCTTCCATCGACACGACCGGCGCGGTGGCGAGCTGGTGCTCGATGGCGGCTTCCTGGTCCGTCCAGAGCCGCGCGCACGGCGCGGCGGCCGTGGCGGAGAGGGCGGCGAGCAGGCTGGCGGCCAGAAGGCATGAGCGGTCGGGGCGTACGGGCATGGGCGGGACGTCTCCTGCCGGGCTTCCAGCCGCGTCGTCCGCGGCACGGCACGGGATGCTCGGCCGGGCGGTGCGCAGCCGCGGTTGCGGCCTCGGCAACCGCGGTTGCGTCGCGTTTTGCCGCGACGGGGGCGGTTCGCGCGGCCCCTGCGGGAACGGCGGTTGACGGTGCCTCGTCGCGCGCGGCCGCTGTCGAATCGGGCCGGCGGCGCGTAACTCGTGCGGAGAGATGTGTTTGCCCGATCGCGGCCGCGATGGCGGCGGCGTTTGCAGTGGAGGGGGTGTCCGCACGGGGCGCCGAACGTGGTGACCGCTGACCTCGGGTGTCCGTCACGGCGCCTCGTGCGCGACATCCACCTTCATTCGACGTGCATTCGACAAGGAGACGCAGACCATGACCTCGACCCTCACACGCTTCGCCCTCGTGCTCTCGCTCGCGCTCGGCCCGCTCGTGATGTCCGGCGCCGCGCAGGAGGCGCCGACGAAATCCGCGGCCACGCCGGCCGTCGTCAACCTCAACGCCGCCACGCCTGAGCAGCTCGAGGCGCTGCCCGGCATCGGCCCGCGCGCCGCGCAGCGCATCGTCGAGTACCGGACGAAGAACGGCGGCTTCAAGAAGGTCGAAGACCTGATGAAGATCCAGGGCATCGGCGAGCGGAGCTTCCTGCGGCTGCGCCCGCTCGTCACCGTCGGGAGCCCGAAGGGTGACGCGAAGGCACAGCAGTAGGCGGGCGGGGGAGCCGCGGGGCCTGGCCCGCGGCTCCCGGCGGCGCGCGCCGGCCAGCGGCGGTCACGCGGGCTACACGATCGTGGAGCTCGTGGTCGTCGTCGGCCTCGTGTGCGCGGTGCTCACCGCGGCGGTGCCGGCCTTCGACGCCGCCGCGGACAGCGCGGAGGCGGGCGGTGCCGCGCGCTATCTCGCGTCGGTCGTCGCCCGCGCGCGGCTCGACGCGGCGCGTGGCCAGCGCGCGGTGGCGGTGCGCTTCACGCGGGCGGCGCCCGTGACCTTCACGGTCGTCGTGGATGGCGATGGCGACGGCGTGCGGGCCGACGACATCGCCGCCGGGATTGACCGGCCGGTGCGTGTCGCCGACCGGCTCGAGGACCACTTCCCGCGCGTCCGCTTCGGCATCAGCGGGCCCGTGCCCGGGATCGACGAGGCCCGTGGCCTCACCGCCGCCGACGACCCGGTGCGGTTCGGGGTGGCGGATCAGTTGACGCTTACGCCCTTCGGCACGGCCACCGGCGGCACGGCTTATCTCACGAGCCGGGCCGGCGTCCAGTTCGCCGTGCGTATCTCGGGCGTCACCGGGCGCACGCGGGTGCTGCGCTACGACCACGGGAGGGGGGCGTGGCGACTGCTCTAGGCCGTTGCGAGCGGCGCGCGGTGCCGCGCTCGACGGCGCCGGGTTTCGGCGTGATCGACGTCGCCGTCATCCGTCCAGGCCTCACGGTGTCGGTCGTGGCGATCTCGCCGCGCGGCGCGCTCGTCGAGTCGGCCGCGCCGATCCGGCCCGGCGTGCGCACCGAGCTCACGCTCGACGCGGCCGACGGGCGCCGCTGGCCGGTGGGCGTCGAGGTACTGCGCTGCTGGGTCGCGGCGCTCGACCCCGTCCGGTATCGCGCTGCGATGCGGTTCGACGGGCCGCTCGCCGCAGGGTAGCGGGTAAGAACTACCCGGAACGGTCCTGTTCGAGTCAGGGTAGCTCTTACCCGCGCGCTGGCGCCTCGCGTGAGGGACCGTCTCGAAAGCTCAGGAAACCAGCTGAAGACGGCGGCAGGGCGGCTGGCACCGCTCTTGGTTCTCCACCGAAGCAAGGGGGGCAGTGCGGATGGAACATCGACGCGAGACGGCGGACGAGGTCGGACGGCACCCGCGGCGGGGCGACCGGCGGCAGGGCCTTCACGGGGTGGTGCGGGCGCTGGCGACTCACCTGGTCTCGGGTGAGCCGCACGTGCGGCTCGAGGGGGTGCTCGAGGCCGGTCTCGCGCGTGCCCTCGGCGCCGACTGGCTGCGCACCGTGCGCCAGGAGGCCGCCGCCGGGAGTCTCCAGGCGCCCAGGACGGCGCGGATCCGGGCGAATGGTCCCGCGGCCGGCCAGGACGTGTGCTTCGAGCTGGCGCTCCCCGGCCGCCACCTGGATGCGTGGGACGAGCAGCTGCTGGAAACCGCCGCGCACCTCCTCACACTGGCCCTGGCGGCCGATCGCCAACCCGTGCCGCGGGCCGCCAACGCGCGCTCGGGCGCCGGCGCCGCACCGCTCATCGGTTCGAGCGGTCTGATGCGGGCGCTGCGCGACCGCATCGAGCGGGTGGCCGCCAGCGACTTCACCGTGCTCGTGCAGGGCGAGAGCGGCACCGGCAAGGAGCTGGTGGCGCGGCAGATTCATGAGCTCAGCCCGCGCCGGCCGGGACCGTTCGTGGCCGTCAACTGCGCGGCGCTCGTCGAGACGCTGCTCGAGGCGGAACTCTTCGGCGTCGAAGACCGCACCGCCACCGGCGTGCGCGGCCGCCGCGGCAAGTTCGAACACGCCGATGGTGGCACGCTCTTCCTCGACGAAGTGGCGGAGCTCTCGATGGCGGCGCAAGCCAAGCTGCTGCGCGCCATCCAGGACCTGGCCGTGGAACGTGTGGGCGGTCACGCCACGCGGCGTCTCAACGTGCGGATCGTGGCGGCCACGAACAAGCCGCTCGCGGGCCTGGCTGACCGCGGGCTGTTCCGCTCCGATCTGTACTACCGGCTGAGCGGTCTCGAGGTCGTCGTGCCGCCGCTCCGCGCGCGCCGCGACGACATCCTCGAGCTGGCCCGGTATTTCCTCGCCTGTCACGACTCACGCGGCAAGGTCGTCCTCTCCACGACCGCCGCCGACGCGCTGCAGGCGTACCACTGGCCGGGCAATGTCCGCGAACTGCAACGCACGCTCGAAGGGGCTGTGGCGATGTGCGACTCACGCGTCATCGACCTCGACGATCTGCCCACGGCACTGCGCGGGTCGTATGCCGATGTGGTCGTGCCGTCGCTTGAAGCCAAGGACAGCCTTCGCGCCTGGGCGAGCCGCTACGCGAAGCTCGTGCTCGAGCGGTCGGGCCACAACAAACGCAAGGCATGTCGCGCGCTCGGGATCAGCTATCACACCCTGCAGGCGCACCTGCGGTATCGCGGCGAGCGCACGCCCGTGCCGGAGGTGCGCGACGACGTGGCGTGAGCGGCGGCGAGGGGGCCGGCCGTCCTTGACCGGCGTGGGCGGGCGTAGTACGTTTCTCCGGATATTTCTCGCCTCCATGGTCCCCGCATGAACGACACCACACCGACGCCCCTGAAGAAGACCGCGCTGCACGCTGCTCACGTCGCCCTCGGGGCCCGGATGGTGCCATACGGTGGCTGGGACATGCCCGTGGAGTACTCGGGCATCACCGCCGAACACCTCGCCGTGCGCACCGCGGCGGGCCTGTTCGACGTCTCACATATGGGGCAGATCGAGCTGGCCGGCCCGAACGCCCTCGCCGCCGTGCAGCACATCACCACGAACGACGCCAGCAAGCTGCAGAACGGGCAGGCGCAGTATTCCGCGCTCACGACGCCCGAGGGCACGTTCGTCGACGACGTGCTCGTCTACCGTTTCGCCGAGAAGCACTACCTGCTCGTCGTCAACGCCTCGAACATCGAGAAGGACCACGCCTGGATCGCCGCGCACGCGCCGGAAGCGGGTGAGGTGGCGATCGTCAACTCGTCCGACCGCTACGCGCTCATCGCCGTGCAGGGCCCGAAGGCCCGCGGCATCGTGCAGAAGCTCACGGCGGTGGACCTCAGCACCATCAAGTACTACTGGTTCGCGCACGGCGAAATCGCCGGCGTACGCGGCACGCTCTCGCGCACCGGCTACACCGGCGAAGACGGCTGGGAGATCTTCGTGCCGCCGCAGTTCGCGACCCAGGTGTGGAACGCGCTGCTCGAGGCGGGGACGCCCGACGGCCTCGTGCCGGCCGGCCTCGGCGCCCGCGACACGCTGCGCCTCGAAGCGGCGATGCGCCTCTACGGCAACGACATGGACGAGACGTCCACGGTGCTCGAGTGCGACCTCGGCTGGATCGTCGGCTGGAACAAGGCCGCGTTCACCGGCAAGGCCGTGCTCGATCGCCAGAAGGCCGAGGGCGTCGCGAAGAAGATCGTCGGCTTCGAGATGCTCGACCGCGCCATTGCCCGTCACGGCCACGCCGTTGTGCACGACGGCGCCGCGGTGGGTGTGGTCACGAGCGGCACCCACACGCCATTCCTGAAGAAGGCCATCGGCATGGCCTACGTGCCGCCGGCGCTCGCCGCGGTGGGCACCGAGTTCACCATCGACATCCGCGGACGGCCGGCACGCGCCGTCGTCGTCCCGATGCCGTTCTACAAGCGTCCGAAGGCCTAGTGCGAGGAGCGGGACCCATGTATCCGAGCGATCTCAAATACACGAAAGACCACGAGTGGGTGCGCATCGACGGCGGCACGGGCACCGTGGGCATCACGCACTTCGCCCAGCAGCAGCTCGGTGACGTGGTCTACGTCGAACTGCCCGAGGTGGGCACGACGCTCACGATCGGCCAGCCGTTCGGCACGATCGAATCGGTGAAGGCGGTGTCGGAACTCTTCGCGCCCGTCTCCGGCACGGTCACCGCCGTGAACACCGACATCAAGGACCGGCCGGATGCCGTGAACAGCGCGGCGCACGACACCTGGATGATCAAGGTCGAGCTCGCGAATCCGGCCGACGCCGACGCGCTCATGAGCGCCGCCGACTACGAAGCCACGCTCGCGCACTAACCACCCGTTTCCCATTCACGTCTGGCCCCGCCGATGGATACGTTTGTTCGCCGCCACGTAGGACCTCGTCCGCACGACCTGCCCGAGATGCTCGCGACCATCGGGGCGCCGTCACTCGATGCGCTCATCGACGAGGCCATTCCCGCCTCCATCCGCCGGCCGGGCCCGGTGGCGCTGCCACCGGCCGAGTCCGAGCATGCCTACCTGACACGGCTGCGCGGCGTGGCTGCGAAGAACCGCGTGCTGCGCTCGTTCATCGGCCTCGGCTACTACGACACCATCACGCCCAGTGTCATCCGCCGGTGCCTGTTCGAGAACCCGAGCTGGTACACGCCGTATACGCCGTATCAGGCGGAGATCGCCCAGGGGCGGCTCGAGTCGCTGCTGAACTTCCAGACCGTCGTGTGCGACCTCACGGGGCTGCCCGTGGCCACCGCGTCGCTCCTCGACGAAGGCACGGCGGCGGGTGAGGCGATGACGCTGCTGCACCGCGTGTCGCCGAAGAAGCTCACGACCGGCGGCATCTTCCTGGCCGCCGAGACGGTCTTCCCGCAGACGCTCGCCGTGCTGCAGAGCCGCGCCGAACCGCTCGGCATCGAGCTGCGCGTGCTGCCGGTCGCAGCGATGGACTTCAGCGACCCGAACGTCTTCGGCGTGCTGCTGCAGTACCCCGACGCGCAGGGCCAGATTGTGGACCCGACGGCGACGATCGCGGCCGCGCACGCCGCCAAGGTGCTCGTGGCGGTGGCCACCGACCTGCTCGCGCTCACCGTGCTGACGCCGCCCGGAGAACTCGGCGCCGATATCGTCCTCGGCAACTCGCAGCGCTTCGGCGTGCCGCTCGGCTACGGCGGTCCGCACGCGGCGTTCTTCGCCACGCGTCAGGAACACGTGCGCCACGCGCCGGGCCGCATCATCGGCGTCTCGGTCGATGCG
>JBIKUN010000164.1:0-8848 GCA_044347565.1 Vicinamibacterales bacterium
CATCGTGAACATCTCGAGCGGCGCCGGCCTGGGCATCAGCCTCACGGGCATTCAGGCGTATGCCTCGGCGAAGGCCGCGCAGATCGGGCTCACGCGGCAGCTGGCGCACGAACTGGGCCCGTGGGGCATCACGGTGAACAACATCGCGCCGGGCTTCGTGCGCTCGAACCCGACCACTGAACGGCAATGGGCCTCGTACGGGGAAGAGGGCCAGCGTGAGCTGGTCGATCGCATCGCCCTCAAGCGGCTCGGCTCGCCAGACGACATCGCCCACGGCGTGCTCTTCTTCGCCTCCGAATACGCCGGCTGGATCACCGGCCAGGTCATCTCGATCGACGGAGGCAAGTGATGCCGGGCGATGCGGTGCTCGACCATCTGCGCGCCGGACACGAGCGTATCTTCGCGCGGCTGGTCGAATTCGCGGCGATTCCCAGCGTCAGTACCGATCCCGCCCATGCCGCCGACATCGCGCGGGCGGCGCGCTGGGTCGCAGGCGAAGTCGCCGCTGCCGGCCCGTTCACCGTGCGCGAGCTGCCCACGGGTGGCCACCCCGTGGTCTACGCCGAATGGCTCGGCGCGCCCGGACAGCCCACGGTGCTCGTCTACGGCCACTACGACGTGCAGCCGCCCGACCCGATCGACAAGTGGGTGAGCCCGCCCTTCACGCCCACCGTGCGCGACGGCCGGCTCTACGCACGCGGCGTGTCAGACGATAAGGCGCCGATGCTCGTGCCGATTGCCGTGGCCGCGGCGTTCTTCGCCGTGGAGGGCCGGCTGCCGGTGAACGTGAAGCTGCTCTTCGAAGGCGAGGAAGAGATCGGCAGCGCGCACCTCGAACACGTCATCCGCACGTACGCCTCCATGCTCGCGGCCGATATCGTGGTGTCGGCAGACGGTGCCATGTGGCGGCCGAGCGAGCCCTCGCTCACGGTGGCGAGTCGCGGTCTGTGCGGGCTCGAACTCGTGCTGACGGCGGCCGGCAAAGACCTGCACTCCGGCCGGCATGGCGGCGGCGTGGCCAATCCGCTGCATGCGCTGGCCGCGCTCATCGCCTCGCTCCACAACGCCGAGGGCCGCGTGGCGGTTGAGGGTTTCTACGACGACGTGCAGGAGTTGACGGCTGACGAGCGCGCCGCGATTGCCGCGCTGCCCTACGACGAGGCCGCGTATCTGGCGCAGATCGGCGCGCCGGCGCTCGTGGGTGAGCCCGGCTACACCACGCTCGAACGGCAGTGGACGCGGCCCACGCTCGAAGTGAACGGGCTGTGGGGCGGGTATCAGGGGCCGGGGCAGAAGACGGTGATTCCTGCGGAGGCGCACGCCAAGGTCACATGCCGGCTGGTGCCGGTGCAAGACCCAGCGCGCGTGGCTGCGTGTGTGCAGCGGCATCTCGAGGCACGCGTCCCACCCGGCACGCGCCTGGCTGTGACGATCGCCGACCACGGCGCACGGGCCGCGCATATCCGCAGCAACCATCCGGCCCTTGCGGCCGCGGCGACGGCGCTGCAGGCCACCTACGGCGTGCCGCCGCTCATCGTGCGCATGGGCGGCACGGTGCCGATCGCCGAACTCTTCCAGACGCATCTCGGTCTCGAGACGGTGTTCTTCTCGTTCTCCACAGCGGATGAAGACTTCCACGCGCCCAACGAGTTCTTCCGCATCCATCGTCTGCACGAAGCACTCGAGGCCTGGGCGCGCTACTGGCGGATCCTCGGCGAGGCACGGACATGACATCCGACTCCAACGACGCGACACGTGGCCGCCCGGCCGGGCTCGCCGCGGCCGAAGCGCAGGTCGAGGCGCACAGCGCGTCGCTCAAGAAGGAATTGGGCGTGCGCGACCTGGCGCTCACGCAGATCCTCTTCATCGTCGGGCTGACGTGGATCGGCGTAGCCGGCAAGCTCGGGCCGTCGCATGTGATCTTCTGGCTGCTGGCGCTGGTGCTCTTCTACCTGCCGTCCACGGCGGTCGTGATCTACCTGAACCGCCTGATGCCGCTCGAAGGCGGGCTGTACCAGTGGGCCAAGCTCGGCTTCAATCAGAACGTCGGCTTCCTGCTGGCCTGGAATCTCTGGCTCTACGTGATCGTATTCACGTCGGAGATCGGACTGCAGAGCGCGACGTATCTTTCGTACGCGCTTGGTCCAGACGCCGCGTGGCTGGCCAGCAGCGGCTGGTTCGTCACACTGGCCTCGGGCCTGCTGCTCGCGTTGATGGTGGTGACGTCTACGCTCGGGCTCTCGGTGGGCAAGTGGGTGCACAACACCGGCGGCGTCTTCATGATCACGATCTTCAGTGCCATCGTGATCCTGCCGATCATCGGCCTCGCCACCGGCACGCTCACATCGTTCCAGCCGTTCCGCGCCGAGATGCCGGAGCTGACGCTGCTCAACCTGAACATCCTCGGGAAGATGGGCTTCGGGGCGCTGGGCGGCTTCGAGTACATGGCGATTCTGGCGGGTGAGACCAAGGCACCGGCCCGCTCGGTGACGCGGTCGGTGTTCATCGCCGCGCCGGTCATCGCACTCATCTTCGTGCTTGGCACGAGCACGGTCGTGGCCTTCGTGCCCAACGAGCAGATCGACCTCATCGGACCAATCGCCCAGGTGCTGCGTGTGGGCTACGCGCCGTTCGGATTCGTGACGCCGATTGTGACGCTGGCGATTCTGATGACCCTGGCGATGCGTGTGGGCCAGGCGAGCGTGGCCTTCACCGCCGTGACCCGCCTGCCGATGGTGGCCGGCTGGGACCACATGCTGCCGCCGTGGTTCAGCCGCCTCCACCCCACCTACAAGACGCCGGTGAACTCGATCCTGCTCGTGGGCGCGACGTCGTTCGGGATTGCCGCGCTGAGCCTCGTGGGCGTCGGGCACGCCGAGGCGTTTCAGCTGCTCTTCAACGCCAGCGGCATCTTCTACGCGCTCTGCTACGTGGTGATGTTCGCGATTCCGCTCTTCGGCCTGCGCGATGTATCGCCACGCCCGCCGCTCTGGCTGCGTGTGGCATCGCTGAGCGGGCTGCTCATGACCGTGCTCTACGTGGTGCTGTCGGTGTTCCCGATCATCAAGGTGGAAAGTGTGGCCACCTTCGCACTCAAGATCACGGCCACGGTCGTGATCATGAACCTTCTGGGTGTGGGCATCCTGCTGGCGGCACGCCGCCGCGCTGGCCGCATCCGGTCCTGAGCTGGCGGGCGCACTCGCATTCACAAGCGATTCGGCCACACACAGTGATGTGTGGTAGCGTGTGTAGATGGCAACCAATCTGGCCCTCGACAACAAGCTGCTCGAAGAGGCCTTGAAGGTCGGCGGCAGGGCCACGAAAAGAGAGACGGTCACCGAAGCGCTGCAGGAGTACATTGGTCGGCGCAAGCAGGCGCGCATCGCTGAACTCTTCGGGACGATCGACTACGACCCGAAGTACGACTACAAGAAGCAGCGACGCCGCCGATGAAGGTCCTCGTCGACACGTCCGTCTGGTCGCTCGCCCTGCGCCGCCGGGCACCGGCGCACGCGGCGGTGGACGAGCTGCGTCGACTGGTCGTACAAGGACGCGCCGGCCTCGTGGGTCCGGTCCGGCAGGAACTCCTCAGCGGCATTCGCGACCGGACCGTCTTCGAGCGACTCCGCGACCATCTAAGTGCGTTTCCTGACGAGCCGATCACGTCCGAGGACTACGTGCGTGCGGCAGACTGTCTCAACATCTGCCGGGCGAAAGGCATTCAGGGCTCGAACACTGATTTCCTGCTATGCGCCGTAGCCGAACGATCCCGGTTCCCAATCTTCACAACAGACGATGACTTCCTGACATTCAGCCGCGTGCTTCCGGTGCGTCTCCACAGGCCGGAGCAGGGGCCTCAGCCGTAGCCTCAACCGTCGTAGGATCGCAGCGCATGGCACCTGTCATCCCGGACCCCACGAAGATACGAAGCTTCGCCAGCGAGAAGGCCTTCGAGTCGTGGCTGTCGAAGAATCACGCACGCGCAGACGAGCTGTGGCTGAAAATCTACAAGAAGGCCTCCGGCCTGCCGAGCGTGAGCTATGCGCAGGCGCTCGACGTGGCGCTCTGCTGGGGATGGATCGATGGGCTCAAGAAGAGCTTCGACGGCACGTCGTTCCTTCAGCGTTTCACGCCGCGTCGGCCGAAGAGCATCTGGAGTCACGTCAATCGCGATCACGTGGCCAGGCTGGTGGCGGCGGGTCGCATGACGCCGCATGGTCAACGTCAGGTCGATCTCGCAAAAGCGGACGGCCGGTGGGATGCTGCGTACGCACCAATTCGCACCATGACGAAGGACAGCGTGCCGCCAGACCTTCTGGCGGCGATCAACGCCAGTCCAGCAGCACGCAAGACGTTCCAGACGCTCGACCGCGCGAACCTCTTCGCCCTCGTGTTCCGCACGAACAACATGAAGACACCGGCCGGTCGCGCCAGGAAGATCGCGGCGCTGGTGGACATGCTCGCCCGCGGCGACGTCGTGGTCCCCACCTCGCAGCCTCGAGGCGCGAAGACCCGCGCCGGTTCGTCGAAGCCGAAGCGCTGAGCACAAGCGGCACGAAGCTCAGAGAGACGGGCGGAATAGCGTGCGGATGTCGATGCCGCAGCCCGGCAGCAGTGGCGTTGTGAGCGTGCCGCCGTCCTCGGCGGTGAGCTCCTCGACCCTCGCCAGACGGCCTTCGGCCGTGTGCCGGAACACCTGCACCGTGTCGAGTTCCGGGTCAACCAGCCAGTACTCGCGAACACCGACCTGCTCGAAGAGCCGCCGCTTGATCTGCGCGTCGCGCTTCCGCGTGCTCTTCGACATCACCTCGACCACCAGTGCCGGCGCGCCCTGGATGTTCTTCTCGGTCATGATGCCGGCCTGATCTCCGGCGATGAAGAGCAGGTCGGGTTCGACCACGTCGTAGTGCGAGAGCACCACATCGAGTGGCGCCAGGAACACCCGGCCCGCGGACGGATGCTCGACCAGGTACGTGGCGATCGCGAGGTGCAAGCGACCCACCAGGTCCTGGTGGCGCAGCCGCGGCGACGGCGTCACGTAGTGCACCCCGTCGATGAGCTCGTGTCGCTTCCCGTCGTCTGGGAACAGCAGGAAGTCGTCGTACGTGAGCCGTGTGTCCACGGCTGGCGCGGCTGGCCGCATCCGGTCCTCCCCGGGCATTTGGTGAGTGTAGCGCTGCCCACGGCCGATGACGTAGCCAACGCCGTGCCGCGCGGAATTGGGCCTCGTTTCCGCCGGGCGCCTGCGGGGGATTCAGAATCTGCGACGCGGCGTGGGGCGCAACGCTTCAGCTCCCGCCACGTGGTAGCCTGCGCCGCATGCTCTTGCTGCTGCCAGCAATGGTCGGCTTCCTGGCACTGAACGTGTGGATACTCGTGACGTCGCTACGCACCGGCGTCTACGGCCTGAAGGGTGGTGGCCAGCGCACGCCTGGCAGCACTGCGCCGCAGGTGCGGTTCACCGTATCGCGCCATGACAGCCCCGGCGCGTTCTGGTCTGTGGCGGCGTTCAACGCAGGCTTCGTGCTGGTTCTCTGCTACGTCGTCTACGCGGCAGCCGGCGTGACGCTTGAGGCGCTGCGCGCCGAGCAGTGGGACTAACCAGGCGCGACCTAGCCGAGCTACAGGCTCTTCGCCAGCGTCAGCAGCTTCACGATCTTCTCGTCGTTGCTGCTCTTCAGCTCCGACACGAGCAGCTGAATCTCTGCCTGGCCCTTGACCAGGAAGAGCGACACCGTGCCGGTCTGGCGATTCGTGTAGGCCGAGGGGCCAAGCTCAGGCTGCGCCTTGTAGGTAGACTCCCCCGCCGCCAGTTCGGCGCGCGACTTCAGGTTCGCCTGCGCCTTGGCCTCGCTGGCCACCGTGTTCACGAACACCTGCACCGAATGGGTCGGCGTGTCTTTGGCGTACTCGACGGTGCCCACGCCGGCTTCGTACTCGCAGCGCGAGTCCCACGCGTAGCCGCTCATGCGCGGGTCGAGCTTCGACTTCAGCGTGAACGTCAGCCCCGGATAGAGCGCCGAGACCTCGTCGAGCGTGATGAGGTCGCACGCCACCACGGGCGTGGCGGCCTTCACCGCCTCGAACTCCGGGTCTGTGGAAGGCGCGCTGGCCGGCGCCGCAGGGGCCGCGGAGGAAGCGGCCGGCGCCGCCTGATCAGTGGACGGGGCGCCGGAGCACGCGGGCAGGGTCAGGGGCAGGGCGACGGCGAGCACGGTGAGACGAAGCGATGCGGTCATGGGCGTGGGTTAGGACGCGAGCGGCGACGTTGCCGCGAGCGGCGATCATGATGATACGGCCAGACCGAGTGCGCAGAGCGGGCGAAGCCGCGAGTGCAGCCATCGGCATGCACGACGTCTCGGCCTTTGGTCTCGAACTGACCAGCTCGGCGGGGACATCGCGTTCACCAGGGGGTGGGGCGAGCGCCTGCGCTCGGCCCAATCGCCGCAGCAACGGGCGTAGGCGTCAGGGAATCACGCCTGCGGCGAGCTCGACGGAGAAAGTGCCCCGGCACGAGCCGCTGTCAGCACTCGACGCCCGGTTCCCCTTGAGTTCGACGGTGTACGACACACCCTGCGTGACGTTCACCAGGCGCTCAGCGGTGTAGCCGAGCGCGAACGCGCCTGCCTCTGCGGGGTTCAACGCGGGCAGACGAATCACGCCGGTGCGATCGAAGCTACCAGCCACGCCGTCGACGGTCTCGCCAGGGAGAACGATGCCCACGTGCACCTCGTTGCTCAACGCCGTCTGACGACCCATGTTGCAGTAGCCACGCGCCCGGAACAGGGCGGCGCCCGTCAGTGGCGACACGAAGCTGTAACTCGACATTAATACGTCCGTCGTCGTACTGAAGAAGCTTGTATAGGTTTTGGATCCAACAGCGCCAATGCTGGCGCAGGTGACGGTGCCGTTCGCGTTGACGCCGGTCATCGTCTCTCCGGCGGGGCAAGTGCCCGACACCCGCGCTTGCACCTGGGCGGTGTTGATGGCGGCAGAACCCACTGCTCCCGGAGCGAGTTCAGCCGACGTAATGGTCGCCGGCGCCAGTCCACTCGTCGGCAGCGGCCGCTGCGGAAGTCCGGCTGTGTTCGCGAAGAACGCGAAGGTCCCGGTGTTACCAACACTGTCGCTCCACGTGCCCGCGCCCGTGGCCGGGCTTACCACGGCCGATACGTGCACCGGTCTGGCCGACGGCGCCAGCACGATCGAGAAGTTCAACGTGACATTGCCGCTCGCGTTGAACGACGCGTGGCCGACGGCACTCGCCTGGTTGATGGCGCCACACTGGTTGTCAGTACCATCGAGGGTGTATCCGGTTGGCGTGTTCGTCAGAGTAAGTGTAACGACGTTGCAATACGGCTGCATCTGCCACGAGAAGGTGCCGAGCACCTGGGCTTCGGCTGACGACGCGATGGCCATCGCGCTGAGACAGACGAGGAACGATATGAGTCGCTGCATCCAACTCTCCTGAGACAATCGCCGCGATACGTCTGTGGAATGTCTTGTAGCGCGGCTTCAAGGATGCCGGGATCCGACATGCCGCCGGGATCTTCTGGCGGAGCGTCAGTCGCCGACGTCGCTGGTTATAGAACACTTCAGTGCAACGGAACAACCCCTCGTTGCGTCGCCGACCCTGAGGAGGCGTCGGCGTTGTGGTCGCCGGCTCGCCTACGCCAACCGCTTACTCGACCTCAACGTCGCCAGCGTGATGAGCACCACGCCGCACGCTAGAAGGGCGGCCATCTGCGGCCAGAGCACGTCCACGCCTACGCCTTTCAGGAAGATGCCGCGCACGATCACCAGGAAGTAGCGCAGCGGAATGGCGTAGGTCACGTACTGGATCCACTCGGGCATGTTCTCGATCGGGAACGTGAAGCCCGAGAGGTAGATCATGGGCGTGAGGAAGAAGAACGTGGCCGTCATCGACGCCTGCTGCTGCGTCTGCGAGATGGTTGAGATGAAGAGGCCCAGGCCCAGCGTGCTCAGCAGATACATGCCGCTGCAGAAGAAGAGCAGCAGGAAGCTGCCGCGCAGCGGGATTTCGAACCAGAACACGGCCACGAGCGTCACGAGCACCACGTCGAACATGCCGATGAGGGCGTAGGGCAGGAGCTTGCCCACAATCAGCTCCCAGCGGGCGAGCGGCGTCACGTTGAGCTGTTCGAGCGTGCCCACTTCGCGCTCGCGCACGATGGCCATGGCGCTCAGGTTCGTGGTGACCACGAGCAGCAGCAGCGCGATGATGCCCGGCACCATGAAGTCGCGGCTTTCGAGCTGCGCGTTGAACCACACGCGCACGTCGGCGTCTATGGGCGCAACGATCCGTCCGCCGGGCAGGCGTTCGGCCGTGCGTTCGGCGGAATAACTTGCCACCACGTTGCGCGCGTAGCCCAGGGCCACGCCGGTGGAGTTCGAATCCGTGCCGTCGGCAATCACCTGCACGGTGGAGGGCCGCCCCGCGGCCACGTTCGCGCCCAGGCCGGCCGGAATCGTGAGCGCCATCCAGGCGGTGCCGTGCGCGAGGTGGTCTTCGATCGCGCCGTCGCCGCTCACCACGTCCACGATGTAGAAGTTCGACGACGCTTCGAAGCGTTCGATGATCTGGCGGCTTACCGACGACCGGTCGCCGTCTACCACCAGCAGCGGGATGTCCTTTACATCCGTCGTGGCGGCGTAGCCCAGCACGAAGAGCTGGATGATCGGCGCCATGATGACGATGCCGAAGAGCCGCGGGTCTTGCCGCAGCTCGATGAGCTCCTTCGTGAGTAGGTGCCCAACACGCTTGAGGCCAGCCATCATCGCGTCACCGCCATTCCCGCTTGAGGCGCAGGGCCGATAGGCCCAGCAT
>JBIKUN010000045.1:0-29053 GCA_044347565.1 Vicinamibacterales bacterium
TGGGCCCCACGTGCACGCTTGCGCCCGCGTTTACCCAGCGCGCCGCGCACGAACATCTCGAGGAGTTGATCGCCGTTCAGGTGCGTTGCTCCTTCCTGCTCACAGAATACTGCCGTCGGGCTCGAAAGGTTCCGGCGAACTGTTCGCGCGGGGCCCTGCCTCCCCGTCGCGGGTCCCGCACGCACCCGGGCGGCGCGCCACCGCGGCGCGACAGCGCGGCGCTACACCTGCGACGAGGCCGGCTTCGGCACGACCACTTTCGCCGGCTCCGGCGTCCAGTCCTCACCGGGATTGATGAAGCGGTTGGTCTCGAGCTTGTACTGCTTGTCGTGGAGCTGACGATAGCGGCCGTTGGCCGCGAGCAGCTCGTCGTGCGTGCCGCGCTCCACGATCAGACCGCCTTCGAGCACGAGGATCTGGTCGGCGCTGCGGATGGTGGAGAGCCGGTGCGCGATGACGAACGTGGTGCGGCCGTGGCGCAGCCGCCTGAGGGCGTCCTGAATCATCTCTTCACTCTCGCTGTCGAGCGACGAGGTGGCTTCATCGAGGATGAGGATGCGCGGCTCGGCGAGGAGCGCCCGCGCGATCGACACCCGCTGGCGCTGGCCGCCCGAGAGCTTGATGCCGCGTTCGCCGACGACCGTGTCGTAGCCATCCGAGAAGCGCAGGATGAACTCCTCGCAGTGGGCCAGGCGGCAGGCCTCTTCCACTTCGGCCCGCGAGGCCTGCGGCCTCGCGTAGGCGATGTTCTCGGCGATGGTGCCGTCGAAGAGGAAGTTCTCCTGCAGCACCGAGGCCACCTGCTCGCGGTAGTCGCGCAGCTTCACCGTGGTGAGGTCGCGGCCATCGACCAGCACGCGCCCGGACAGCGGCCGGTTGAACGCCATCACGAGGCTGATGAGCGTGCTCTTGCCCGAGCCGCTCGACCCGACGAGCGCGGTCGTGGAACCCGCCGGCGCGGTGAAGGTGACATCCTTCAGGACCGGCCGGCCCGGATCGTATTCGAAGCTCACCTGCTCGAACGTGACGTCGCCGCGGATGACGTCCATCGGCTGATTGTCGGCGTCGAGGTCGTCCTCGGTCTTCATGTCGAGGATCTCGCGGATGCGGTCGAGGCCGGCGAACGCCTCGGTGATCTGCGTGCCGATGGAGGCAATCGAGACGAGCGGCGCCGCGACGAGGCCGATGAAGAAGATGTACATCACGAAGTCGCCGAGCGTCATGCGCCCGGCGAGGATGTCGTTGCCGCCGAGCCACACCATGAGCACGCCGACCACGCCGATGATGACGGTGGAACCCGCCGTGGTGGCCGAGACGCCGGTCATCGACTGCGCGATGTTGCGGAAGAGGCGGTGGGCGCCGTGCGTGAAGACGATCTCTTCGCGCTTCTCGGCCGTGTAGCTCTTCACCACGCGGATGCCGCCGAGCGCTTCGGTGAGCCGTCCGGTCACCTCGGCGTTGATCTTGCCGCGTTCGCGGAAGAGCGGCCGCAGCTTCTTGAAGGCGTAGGCCATGCCGCCGCCGAAGAGACCGAGCACGATAACGGTCACGATCGTGAGGCGCCAGTTGAGGTACAGCAGCACGCCGAGGCCGATGACCGCCGTCACGAGGCCGCCGACGAGCTGCACGAGGCCGGTGCCCACCAGGTTCCGCAGTCCTTCGGCGTCGTTCATGATGCGGGCGACGAGCACGCCCGACTGCGTCGAGTCGAAGTAGCGCACCGGCAGGCGCATCACCTGCGCCTGCACACGCCGCCGCATGTCGGTGATCGCCCGCTGCGCGGCCACGCCCAGCAGCTGCGACAGGCCGAACGACGCAAACGCCTGCACGACGGTGGCGGCGCCGGCGGCGAGTGCGATCGGCAGCAGCAGGTCGTGGCGCCCCTTGCCGATGACGTCGTCGATGACGTACTTGGCCGACGACGGCAGCACGAGGCCGGCCAGCCGGCTGATGAGCATCAGGACGAGGCCGGTGACGAGCCGTCCGCGATGCTGGTGGATGAGCAGCCGCGCTTCGCGCATGGCCGCGCCGGGCGTCACCTTCTTCTTTTCACCCGAAGGTGTGTCCGAGACGGGAGGACGGCCGACGCGTTCGGCCTTCTTGGCACTCGGGGTGGGCACTCGGAGACCGCGCATCCTGCAAGTATGGCCCAAGTGGCGCGGCGGCTCCCCCGCCCGATCGGCCGGGGGACGTTCAGTTGAGCGCGTGCGGCATCGCCAGCGTGAAGGGATTGATGGCGGCGTCGAAGGTGTCCCCGGCCGGCGTCGTCATGGTGTAACTGCCCTGCATCGTGCCGACCGCCGTCGTGAGCGGGCAATAGCTGGTGTATTCGAAGGCGGCGCCCGGCGCCAGCACCGGCGTTTCGCCGATGACGCCCGGTCCCCGCACTTCCTGCACGTCGCCGTTGGCGTCGGTGATGATCCAGTGGCGGCTCTGGAGCTGGGCGGTCTCGCCGCCCTCGTTCGCGATCCGCACGTGGTACGCGAAGAAGAAATGCTGCTCGCGCGGCGCGCTGCGTTCGGGCACGTACACACTGCGTACCTGCACACGGATCCCACGGGTCACGGTATCGCTCACGGTATCTCGTATCGTACGTGCAAGTCGCGCGCTAGTCCAGATGACCGCGTTCGGCATCGCCCATCGCCACCTTCCCGTACGGGAAGTACTCGCGCCAGCGGCGGGTGACGAGGTCGGCGGTCTCGGGGTCGCAGCTCACCTCGGCCGGATACCACGGCTTCATGCGGGCATCGATGGCGACCGGCGGCGTGAAGACCACGTGATTGCGCTCGAGCGTCACGGTGGCCGCGTGGATGTCGGCGGCGGGTTCGAAGCGGGTGAAGGTGGTCCAGAGGAAGTTCACCGCGCTGCGCGTGGCGCGCTCGGGCTCGTCGGAGATGACAAGGAGCGGCCAGCCCGCGAACGCAGGGTGCGCCGCCAGCCGGGCCGGCGCCTCGCGGTCCTCGGCGAACGGACGCGCGCCGACCACGAGACACCCGGCGCAGAAGACGCGCACGTCGGTCACGTCCGGCGGCGGCGGCACGGCGGGGCGGAACTCCCGCGGCAACTCGCGCACCGGATCGCCCAGGCCCATCCACACGCCCTTCGAGCCCTTGTTCACCGCCGGGCCGGCATAGTCGAGCGTGTCCATCGAGAGATGGCCGAAGACGTAGAGATCCGTGCGCGGGTCGGTGCGCGCGAGGATGTGCTCGAGCGTGGCGCGGAAGTCCTTCACGTCCACGGGCTTGTCGGTGAGCAGCAGGAACTTCTGCAGCGAGAGCTGGCCTTCGCCGAGGATGCGGAAGGCGCTCGCCATCGCCTCGCGCGGATAGCGCTGCTTCACGACCGCGGCGGCGAGTGAGTGATACCCGGTTTCGCCGTACGACCAGAGCTGCTCGACGGCCGGCATCACGAGCGGAAAGAGCGGCGAGAGCAGCTCCTGCAGCAGATCGCCGATGAAGAAGTCTTCCTGCCGCGGCTTCCCCACCACCGTGGCCGGATAGATCGCATCGCGGCGGTGCGCCAGCGTGTGGACACGGAACACCGGGTAGTCGTGGCGCAGCGAGTAGTAGCCGTAGTGATCGCCGAACGGGCCTTCCGGCTGCCGCTCGTGCGGCCGCACCTCACCCATGAGCGCGAACTCGGCGCTCGCGATAAGCGGATGCGGATGGCGGTACGGCCCGGGCACACGCGCCAGGCGTTCACCGGCGATGAGCGAGGCGAGCATCAGCTCGGGCACGTTCTCGGGGAGGGGCGCGATGGCCGACAGAATCAGCGCCGGCGGACCGCCGAGGAACACGGTCACCGGGAGCGCCTGGTTCTTCGCTTCCGCCAGCTGATAGTGGAAGCCGCCGCCCTTGCCGATCTGCCAGTGCATGCCGGTGGACTGCGCATCGTGCACGTGCAGGCGGTACATCGCGAGGTTGTGCCCGTGGCCGCCGGGGTGTTCGGTGTAGACGAGCGGCAGCGTCACGAACGGGCCGCCGTCGTCGGGCCAGCACGTGAGCGCGGGCAGGCGGTCGAGCCGCGGATCGCGCGTGACCACCTCGGTCACCGGGCCCATGCTCTGCCGCTTCAGGCCCACCTTCAGCAGGCTGCCGGCCACGTCGCGCGCGCCCCACAGTTTCGAGGCATCGGGCGGCATGATCGTCTGCGCGAGATCGACCAGGCGGCGGATGAGCCGCATCGGCTGTTCGCCGAAGGCCAGCGTGGCGCGTTTTTCGGTGCCGAAGAGGTTCGTGACGAGCGGATAACCGCGGCCCTTCACGTTCGTGAAGAGCAGTGCCGGCCCGCCGGCGGCAATCACGCGGCGGTGGATCTCGGCGGCCTCGAGGTGCGCGTCGACGGGTGCGGTGATGGTGACGAGATCGGCATCGGCGCGCAGCCGATCCATGAACGTGCGCAGGTCTGGGAACATCGGTTACTTCGTAAGGACGCCGGCATCGTACACGATGGTCCCGCCAACGACGGTGAGCACACTCGTGAGGCCGGGCAGGCGGTCCGCCGGCACGGTGAAGATGTCGTCGGAGAGCACCGCGAGGTCCGCCAAGGTGCCGGGCCCCAGCCAGCCTTTGTCACGCTCGCGCTTCTCGGCGTAGGCACTGCCCCAGGTCATGGCGCGGACGGCCTCCTCGCGGGTCACGGCGCGGACCCTGCCGCCACCCACTGCCCGCAGCTCACCGGTCGCGATGGCCTGCCAGTCCACGCTGGAGAACGCGGCGCCCGTTCCCGCCGCGACCACGATGCCCGCATCGACGTAGGGTGCGAGCGAGAACCTCGAGGGCACCGTGTCGTGGTCGGCCAGCAGCGGCGACGCCTTCGCTCTGTTCCTGCCCTCCGATGCCAACACCGTCAGCACCACGCCGAACGCCTTCAGTTCATCGATGTCATGCGGCGGCCCGTCACGATCGACATCCAGACGAGGGCGCTTCCGCTGCCAGACAGCTGGCAGTCCGACGTTCGACAAGGCCACCAGCCACCGCGTGCTCGGCCCCTCCATGACGATCGGGTCTTCGGCACCGTAGGCCCAGCTGATGACGGTCTCGGTCCGTTCGACGTCCAGCGCGCGTCGGCCGAACGCGCCCGGTGTCGCGGACCACGACACGCCGTTCGCCACCAGGCGCACCCCCGGCTGCGGGGGGAGGTAGGGTTCCTCGTCCTGTGGACGTTCGCCGTCCATCGGCGCTCGGATCACGCGCCAGCGTGCCTGCCGCGTGGCCTGCTGCGCCGCCGCCACCAGCGACCGCATCGGACCGCCGGCAACGACCTGCAGACTGGTCACGCCGCGGGAGACGGCGGCGCGATCGAGGGCGGTCAGACCAGCCGGCGTCGGCGCCTCGAACGGCAAGTCGACGCGGGCGTCGTTGAAGCCCGGCACCAGCACCCGCCCGCCGGCATCGATGACGCGCGTGTCAGGAGCCGCGGACGCCTTCACCTCGGCGCTCGTGCCCACGCCGATGACGCGATCGCCCTTGATGGCCACCGCCTCGGCCCACGGCCGCGCGGAGTCGTTCGTGAACACCTTCGCGTTCAGGATCACGAGTTCCGGCGCCACGGCCCCCGCGCAGCCCGCCAGAGCGAGCCCCAGGTACACGAGCGCGACGGCGAGACAGCGGGACACTGGCATGGTCGCTCCCGGGACCCGAGCCCCGGGCCCCGAGTTCCGGCTAGGCGGGCACGCCCGGGAACGGCTCGTCGGCACTGCCGCCGTAGATGGCCGGCACCTTGCCGCCCATCGGCCGCAGGTAGGTCGAGAGCTGGCCGCGGTGATGCACGCCGTGCACGAGGCAGAAGCTCAGATAGACGATGGCCGGATTCTTCATCCCGTGGAAATCGATGATCTCGGTGAACTTGTGATCCGGCAGCGCCAGCACGTGTTCGAGCTTCTTCGGGAACTCGTGTTTGTACCAGTCGGCCAGCTTCGCCGGCGTCGGCGCCGCGGCCTTGAGCGTGGCATCGCCGTCCGGGTCGTTCGTGAACTTGCCGTCCAGGATGGCGTTCAGGAACCAGATGTCGGCGCCGGCCAGATGCACGGCCAGGTCCCAGGCCGAGCGGGCCTTGTCCTCCGGCTTCCAGTCCTTGTTGCCCTCGGGGATGGCTTCGAGCACCTTCACCGTGGTCATCCACTCGTGCTGCAACTGCGTGCCGATCACGTTCACGACCGCGCGTGCTTCATGGGGCGTCATGGCTGCCTCCTACCGTGTGAGCTTCCGGTACTTGATACGGTGCGGCTGATCGGCGGCAGCGCCGAGGCGGCGCTTCCGGTCGGCCTCGTAGTCCTGATAGTTGCCTTCGAACCAGGTGACCTGCGAGTCACCCTCGAAGGCGAGGATGTGCGTGGCGATGCGGTCGAGGAACCAGCGGTCGTGGCTGATGACCACGGCGCAGCCGGGGAACTCGAGCAGCGCATCTTCCAGTGCGCGCAGCGTGTCGACGTCGAGGTCGTTGGTCGGTTCGTCGAGCAGCAGCAGGTTGCAGCCCTTGCGGAGCAGCTTGGCGAGATGGACGCGGTTGCGTTCGCCGCCCGAGAGCGTGCCCACCTTGCGCTGCTGGCCGGCGCCCTTGAAGTTGAACCACGACACGTAGGCGCGCGAGGGCACCTTGCGCTTGCCGAGTTCGAGTTCGTCTTCGCCGCCGGTGATGACCTCGAACACCGTCTTGCCGGGGTCGAGCGCGTCGCGGTTCTGATCGACGTAGCCGATCTGCACCGTCTCGCCGAGCCGCATCGTGCCGGCATCGGGCTGTTCCTGACCGGTGATCATGCGGAAGGTCGTGGTCTTGCCGGCGCCGTTCGGGCCGATCACGCCGACGATGCCACCACGCGGCAGCGTGAAGGTGAGATCGTCGAAGAGCACGGTGTCGCCGTAGGCCTTCTTCACGCCCCGGGCTTCGACCACGATGTCGCCCAGGCGCGGCCCGGGCGGAATGTAGATCTCGACCTTGTCGAGCTTCTCGTTGGTGTCTTCGGCGAGCAGCTGTTCGTAGGCGTTGAGACGCGCCTTGCCCTTGGCCTGGCGGGCCCGCGGCGACATGCGGATCCAGTCGAGCTCGCGCTGCAGCGTGCGCTGGCGCTTGCTCTCGCTCTTCTCTTCCTGCGCCAGGCGGCCCTGCTTCTGTTCGAGCCAGCCGGTGTAGTTGCCCTGGTACGGGATGCCGCTGCCGCGATCGAGTTCGAGGATCCAGCCGGCGACGTTGTCGAGAAAGTAGCGATCGTGTGTGACCGCGACGACCGTGCCCGGATAGTCCTTCAGGAACCGTTCGAGCCAGCCGACCGACTCGGCGTCCAGATGGTTCGTCGGTTCGTCGAGGAGCAGCAGATCGGGCGACTGCAGCAGCAGCCGGCAGAGCGCCACGCGGCGGCGTTCACCGCCCGAGAGCGTCGTGACGTCGGCGTCGGCCGGCGGCAGACGCAGCGAGTCCATGGCCAGGTCGAGGCGGCTGTCGAGGTCCCACGCGTTGGTGGCGTCGATCTTGTCCTGCAGGCGCGCCTGCTCCTCGAGCACCTTGTCCATCTGCTCGGGCGTCATCTCTTCGCCGAGCTTCATGTTCACGGCGTCGTAGTCGTCGAGCAGCGTGCGCACGGCGGCCACGCCTTCTTCCACGTTGCCACGCACGTCCTTGGCGGGGTCGAGCTGCGGCTCCTGCGGCAGGTAGCCGATCGACACGCCCTCGCCGGGGAACGCCTCGCCCCGGAAGTTGTGGTCGAGGCCGGCCATGATCTTGAGCAGCGTCGACTTGCCGGAGCCGTTCAGGCCGAGCACGCCGATCTTGGCGCCGGGCAGGAACGACAGCCAGATGTCCTTGAGAACCTGGTGGTCGGGCTCGTGCACTTTCCCGAGCCCCTTCATGGTGTAGACGAACTGTGGCATGTAGGCGGGGCTCGGGGGCCGGGGCCCGGGGCTCGGGAGACCAGCCTCCCTCAGCTCCGCGACACCGCCGCGAACCAACCCCCGAATTGTACTGCAGCGGTCCGCCCGGCGGACCCGGCTGGCGCCGGCCCTCGGACGGACGACAGCGCCGAAGGCTCGCGCCCCCGGCGCCGCCCGGCGTTACTGCTTGTCGTAGACCTGCAGGTTGTTCACCGCATGCCCTTCGGCGTCGGTGCCTTTGGCCGTGACGGTCATACTCTTGCCGTCATCGGCCACGACCACCGTATTCACCGTGTAGACGCGGCCGGCCTTGCGGTAGGTGGCCTCGGTGGTGGTCGGGCTGATGCGGCGGCGCGAGGCCGTGTCGAACATCGGGCTGCCCGTGACCTTCATCGACTTGCCGTTGTACTGCCCGGCGTAAGTGACGTGGGTCGTCGTGTCGTCGGCGGCTACCGTGTGGATGACCGACGTCACCTTCTTGCCGGCCGCCGTGATGGTCAGGGTGGAGCTCTTCGGCGCGACGCCCGGGCTGTACGTCGACTTCTCGACGTTCAGCGTCCATGTGCCGACCGACGAGTTCATGACCGGTGCCGCGGCGCCGAGCCCCGCGACCGACAGGCCGACCAGCAGTGTCGTGGCGACGATCGAGGAAATCTGCTTCATGTGCGCGTCCTTTGGAAGGTCGCCCGCACGTTCACCCTGGCGTCAGGGCGGCCAGGCGGCGCGCCACCGGAGGACGGCGCGCGCCCGGCACGGGCAACGATGTGGAGAGCCCTCACGGTAGGGCATCCACGGAACGCGGTCTGTGCCGTTCGGCACAGGTCGGGACGCCGCTACTCCGGCTTCAAGGTCACGACCACGTAACGATCCAGCGGGAAGTAGCGCTTGATCGTCTCGTGCAGGATCGGCACGGTGAGGGCGTTCGTGCGCTCCACGCGGCGCGCGATCGTCGCGGCGTCCCAGCCGAGCATGTGCACGGTCTGCAGCGAGCCGAGCCAGTACTGGTTCTGGGTGGCGGACGTCTCGAGTTCGCGCCGCTCCATTTCCTGCACCTTCTGCAGGTCGTCGGCCGACGGCCCCTCGGTGCGCAGCCGCGTCACCTCGTCGAGCACGGCCCTCTGCAGCGTCTCGACGCGGTCGGGCGCGCTGCCGAACGACACCGTCATCGTGCCGTAGCCCTTCTGCGGTGCCGTGTTGCCGTAGTTCACGCCTACCCCGTAGGTGCCGCCGAGCTGCTCGCGCAGGATATCGCGCAGGCGCATGCCGACGAGGGTGGACGCGGCGCGCGCGCGGTGCATCTCGAGTTCGTTCAGGCCGGTGTCGGCGAAGAACGCGATGGCGTTCTGGCTCGCCGGCTCCTTCCCCTTCGTCACGAGGGCCCGCTCAATCCCCTTCGGGAACGTCATGCCCATGTCGCGGAACGCCGTGCGGCGCGGCCCGGTCGAGGGCAGCGATGCCAGCCACTGCTCCACCATCGGCACCACGGTGGCCTCGTCGAAGGCGCCCACCATGAAGAACGTGAAGTCGGCGGCATTGCCGAAGCGGGCGGCGTAGTCGCGGCGCATCACCTGCAGGTCGAGCGCCTGCACGTCGGCAACGCTCAGGCTCTTTGCCGAGTAGTGGCCCGACGTCGTGAGCTCGCGCACTTTCTCGCCGAAGAGATACCGCGGGCTCTGCCGCTGGTTCTCGAGCATCGCGCCGAAGCGGCGCTGCAGCAGGCCGAAGCCTTCATCGGTCAGGCCCGGCGCGGTGAAAGTCAGGTAGACAAGCTGGAGCGCCGTCTCGAGATCCTTCGGCGTGGACGATCCCGAGACGCCGTGCGTGTGACTGTCGATGTCGGGCGAGGCCGAGGCGATGCGGCCGGCCAGCACCTTCTCGAGATCCACCGGGGTGAGGCCCCCGAGGCCACCCATGGCGACGAGCGCGGGCGCCAGCGCCGCCTCGCTGTAGTCGGCCTCGGACGCGAGCGAGCCGCCGCCGTAGGCATAGGCGCTGAACACCACCTGGTCGGCCTTGAACGTCGTGGGCTTGAGCCACACCTCCATCCCGTTCGACAGCGTGAGCACCGTCACGCCGACGGCGGGAACCTCCCGGCGCCCCGTGACCCGGCCACGCGCGGGCGAGGTCGCGACGAGCGCGCGGCCCGCAAGTCCGTCGCTCCACGGCGTGACCTCGCCCGTAAAGGCGGCGGCGAGCGCCGTGCGCAGCGTGTCGTCCGTGGGTGCGTTCGGCACGGCGGGCGACACGCCGAGCACGACGCGGCTGTCGTCGCGCACGAGCTTCCGCATCTCGGCCGTGAGGTCGGCGGCGGTGATGCCAGGCAGGAACCCGCGCACCAGGGCGAACTCGTAGGCGATGCCGGGCGCCGGCTCGCGCTGCAGGACGTGCCGCACGAGCTCATTGGCCAGCGACGGACTCTCGGCGTTGCCGCGTTCGTTGAACGCCTGCTCGTAGCCGGCGAGCAGAGCCTGCCGGGCGCGGTCGAGTTCCGGCGCGGTGAAGCCGAACTGCTGCGCCCGGCGCGCCTCGCGCACCACGGCGTCGAGCCCCTGCGCGGTCTTCCCCGCCGGCACCTCCGCGCTCAGCTCGAAGATCGCGAGCGCGCGGCCGAGGCCCGAGGCGCCGGCATCGGCGCTCAGGAACGGCGCGTCGGGACGCCGCGCAATCTCCGACAGACGCTGGTTGAGCATCGAGAGCGCCAGCCCGCGCACGATCGACCGCCGGTACGCCCCCACCGTGCCGTCGGGCTCGGGTGTGCTCTTGAACGCGGCCGTGACACTCCAGCGCTGCGCCTCGCTGTCGGTCACCATCTTATAGAGCGTGTCCGTGTGCGGCGGCACGACGCGCGACACATCCGGCGCCGGCGCCGTGGGCGTGGCAAGGTCGGAGAAGCGCTGGCGCACGAGGCGCTCGGCCTCGTCGAGCGGCAGATCGCCGGCCACGATGACCGCCATGCGGTCGGCGCGGTACCAGGTGCGATAGAAGTCGCGCAGCCGCTCGTGCGGGAAGGTCCGCAGCGTGTCGGGCAGGCCGATCGGCAGGCGGTCGGCGTAGCGCGAGCCGGCGAACAGAATCGGCAGCTGCTGGTCGGTGACGCGTGACCCGGCGCCAAGGCGGCCGCGCCATTCCTCGAGCACGACACCGCGTTCCTTGTCGATCTCCTCGCTCGTGAGCGAGGCACCGCCGGCGAAGTCGCGCAGCGCGAGCAGCCCCTTGTCCACGTAGCCCTCGCGGTCGGTGGGCACGTCGAGCATGTAGATGGTCTCGTCGAACGACGTCGACGCATTCACGTGCGGGCCGAAGCGCGCGCCGATCGACTCGAGGAACGCCACGAGCTCGCCCGGCTTGAAGTTGGTGCTGCCGTTGAACGCCATGTGCTCGAGGAAGTGCGCGAGGCCGCGCTGGTCGTCGGCTTCGTGGATGCTGCCGACATCCACCGCCAGGCGCAGCGACACCCGCTTGGCAGGGCGCGCGTTCTGGCGCAGGAAGTAGCGCAGCCCGTTCGGCAGGCGGCCGGCGCGGATCGACGGATCGAGCGGCAGTACGGCTGCCGGGTCGGTGGCCACGGCCGGCAGCTGAGCCGCGGGCGCGGCGCTCTGGGCCGGCGCGAGCGTGGCGGAGGCCGCGATCGCCAGGGCGACGAGCGCGGGGAGGAACGGCAGACGAAGAGTCATGGGTGTCCTTGAGACGCGGCAGCCGGTCCGTTGGTCGCCCGGCCGGCCTCTCATCATGCCCGTTTTCCCCGTGCTCAGGCTCCCGGTCCACGGTGCCGGAGCACCGAGCCCGGTCCCCGAGCCCGGAGCCCCGCCTAAGATATGAGGCACATGACCCTCACGATCACGCGCCTCGCCCCCCACGTCTCACTGCCCGCCTACGGTACGCCCGGCGCCGCCGCGTTCGATCTGGCCGCCTCGACCGACACGGTGGTGCCGCCGCACGGCATCGCGCTCGTGCCCACCGGCCTCGTGGTCCGTGTGCCCGAGGGTCACTTCCTCGCCATCCTCGCGCGCAGCAGCACGCCGCTCACGCGCGGCCTCATCGTGGCCAACGGCATGGGCGTCGTCGATAGCGACTATTGCGGCCCCACCGACGAAGTGAAGATCCAGGTGCTGAACATCACGGATGCACCGGTGCACGTCGCCGCCGGCGATCGCATCGCCCAGGGCATGGTGCTCGCCGCCCCGCGCGTCACCTTCGTCGAAGCGACGACGGCCGACGGCCCGTCGCGCGGCGGCTTCGGCAGCACCGGTCGCTGAGCGGCGCTCGCCCGGCCCCGCCACAGCTCCCTCATCTGGCGGGCTTCGCCGGCGTCGGCCCGGTGCCCATCGGCAACGCCGCCTGCGTGCAGACGCAGCACGACGTGATGGGCGGGATGATGCTCGTCGAGCGTCTGGTGGTGGACGGCCTGGGCGGCCACTGAACGCGCGCGCTCGCCGCCGCCTGCAACGCCGAACTCGGCTACGTCGCACAGGCCTACACGCACGTCGGCCTCATCCACGCCGCCATCACCATCGGCGAGCTGCTCGAGGCCCGCCACGGACACATCCGCGCGTGGACGCCCTGGCACTGATCGCGCGCCCCGCATGGTATTCTCGCCGCGTTGCGGTCAGCGTCCGCCCCTCGTTGCGACCCGCATGCCATCCGCGCCGCATCCCCCGCATCTGAGCATCGTCGTCACCGTCGTGGGCGGTGCGGTCGCCGTGCGCCGCCTGCTGGCGGCGCTGGACCGGCAGGTGGGCGCGCCGCCGATGCAGGTCCTCGTGCCCTGGGACGACACGGTCGGCGAGGTCGGTCTGCTGGCACCGTCGTGGCCCGCGGTGACGTTCCTGCCGCTCGGCGCACTGCCCACCGCCGCCCCTGCCGGCTCGGCGGCGGCGCAGCACGAGCGCTTCGATCGCCGCCGGTGCGCCGGACTGACGGCTGCCACCGGATCGCTCGTGGCCATTCTCGAGGACCGGGCGCCGCCGCGCCCGGAGTGGGCCGCGGCGATGGCCCGCCTGCACGCGGCACTGCCCCACGCGGCCGTCGGCGGCGCCATCGAGTGTGGCCCGGACCTCAGCCTGCTGAACTGGGCGTATTACGCGTGCGACTTCGGCCGCTTCGGCCCGCCCTTCGCGCCGGGGCCCCGCGCGTGGATCTCGGACGTCAACGTCTGCTACAAGCGCCGCGCGGTCGAGGCGACGCGCGACGTGTGGACGCCGCGCTTCCACGAGCCGGCCGTGCACTGGCGGCTGCTCGAGCAGGGCGAGACGCTCTTCCTCTCGCCGGACCCCGTCGTGGAGTACTCAGCCGACTATCAGGGCCTCGGCAGGCTGCTGCCGGAGCGATACCACTGGGGCCGGCTGTTCGGCGCCATCCGCGCCAGGCATGCCCCCCCGCCGCGCCGCCTGGCGCTGCTCGCCGCCGCGCCGTTCCTGCCGCTGCTGCTGCTGGCGCGGCATGCGCGCACCCAGACGGCCCGTGGCCACGCCGGCCGCTTCGCGGCGGCGCTGCCATGGCTCTTGCCGATGCTCGTGGTCTGGTCGGCCGGCGAGGCGGTGGGCACCTGGTCGCGGCGCCCCTGACGATCAGGCCTCGTCGCCGGCCGCAGCCGCAGCTGCCGGCGACGACAGCACGACCTCGGGCAGGGGCTCGCGCTCGTGCGCCGGCAACGGCTCGGTCTTCTTCCAGGCCTGCGAGGCGGTCAACGCGCGCACGAGCTGCAGGGGCTGGTAGACGACACTCGACCAGAGGAACACCTCGGTCGTGCAGTGACACTCCTTGCGCGCGATCGTCTGCCGCAGCGCCGCCGCCGCTGGCGAGCGCCAGATCTCCCAGAACCGCTTCTGCCGCAGGTTGCCGAGCGGCTTGTGAATCTCGCAGACGCCGACATCGCCATTGGCGTAGACGACCGCCGAGATCTGGCCCGCCTGGCACGGCACGACCTGCCGGTCCTGCTTGATGGTCTCGACCTTGGCCCACTGCAGCATCGGTTCGACGATGCTGCCGTAGCGCCCGACTTCGCGCGGCGCCCAGAGACGCCTGATGTAGTCGAACAACGCCTCGTACTGCGCGAGCTGCGGCCCGACGAGCGACTTGTTCTTCCGATCGCCGCGGATGATCGCCAGATTGTGGTGATCCATATCCGGGCAGCGGTCATACAGGTAGGTGGTCAGCTGGCGAATCTCCGCCATGTTCGTGTCGGTCGCCGTCGAGATCGCATGGATGCGCAGACGCGGGTCCCGCTTCTGGACCTCGACGAGGGCGTCGTAGGTCTCCATCGCCTTGCGGAACGAATTCTTCGCCACCCTGAACGTGTCGTGGAACTCGGGCATGCCGTCGAGCGACAGCTCGACCACGAACAGATCGAGCTCCTTCTCTTCGAGGACGCTGTTGACGGCGGCCACGCACTTGTCGGTGTAGTAGCCGTTCGATGGCACGTAGACCTGCCGCACGCCGTTCGTGCGGACGAACTTGCGGACGATCTCGGCGAATTCCTTGCGGAGGAACGGCTCGCCGCCCGACAGGTTGAGGTTCTCGATCTTGCCAAGGTCGTCGGATAACTGGAAGATCTCGTCCTTCGTCAGGTCGTCCCGCTGGTTGAGCGCGGTCCAGTAGAAACAGTGCTCGCACTTCATGTTGCAGATCGAATTGATGAAGAGCACGAGGAACGGCGGACTCGGGAGGTCTTCATAGACCTTCGACGTCAAACGCGCGTGCCGCGCCACACGATCCACGAAGTTCATGACTGCCATCGATCCCCCGCCCCGGTATGCTGAGCGTCCCGGGGCCAGACACCCGCACGCATCTGGCTGCCCCAGCAGCGTCCTGGCGTACGCTCGCATATGATCCCACAGAATCGCGGCCTGTTGGCGGCCCCGGGCGGGCCGGCGCCCTTGCCAGAGCTGCCCAGCCTGCCGGCAGGCCGCGCGAATTGGCACACCCGCCGCCCGGCCGGCCCGGCGGATGCAGGCCCCGTGTACGGGCACGGCCGCTGACCCGGCCAGCCCTCCGCCCATGCGGCGCATCCTCCACATCGACATGGACGCCTTCTACGCGTCGGTCGAGCAGCGCGACAACCCCGAGCTGCGCGGCCGCCCGGTGGCCGTGGGCGGCGCGCCCGACACGCGCGGCGTGGTCGCCGCGGCCAGCTACGAAGCGCGCGCCTTCGGCGTGCGCTCGGCCATCCCGATGTCGCGGGCGGTGCGGCTCTGCCCGTCGCTCGTCATCGTGCAGCCCGACTTCCAGAAGTACCGGCAGATCTCGCAGCAGATCTTCGCGTTGTACCGCGAGGTGACGCCGCTCGTCGAGCCGCTGTCACTCGACGAGGCCTATCTGGACGTCACCAACAACGCCTGGCACGAGCCGCTCGGCATGGCCGTGGCTCGCCGGCTCAAGGCCGCGATCCGCGACACCACCGGCCTCACCGCGTCGGCCGGCGTCGCCCCGAACAAGTTCCTCGCCAAGATCGCCTCGGGCTGGCAGAAGCCCGACGGCCTCACGGTGATTGCCCCGGAACGTGTCGAACGTTTCCTGCAGGAGCTGCCGGTGGATGCGCTCTGGGGCGTTGGTCCGGTCACGGCGAAGAAGCTCGCCGCGCACGGCATCACGCGGCTCGTGCACGTGCGCGCCGCGGACCTCGAGGCCCTGCGCGGCATCGTCGGCACACTCGCCGACTGGCTGAAGGATCTGGCCGAGGGACGCGATGGCCGCGCGGTGCAGCCCGACCGGCCGTCGAAGTCGTCGGGCTCGGAATGCACCTACGAACACGACCTCACGCAGATGAACGAGATCCGGCGCGAGATCGCGGAGATGGCCGGCGAATGCGCGGCCTGGCTCGAGACGCGGACGCTGTTCGCGCGCACGGTCACGATCAAGGTGCGCTACGCCGACTTCGAGACGATCACACGCAGCCACAGCGCCGAGCCGACGCGCGCGGCGGGGCCGCTCACTGCCCGCGCCCTCGAGCTGCTCACGAAGACCGATGCCGGCGCGCGTCCGGTGCGCCTGCTCGGCGTGAGCGTGCACAACCTGACGGATTCGGCCACCCCACCGCCTGCGCCATCGGTGCGCACGCGCCGCGGCGTCGATCTGCCGCGCCTGCCCTTCGACGACGATCCGCCGGCCGGCGCCTGAGCGGCTACGGCGCGACGACGCGGACGCGCCGCAGCGTGACCTCGTCCACCGGCGCCTCGCCGTTCACCGGCACGGCCTCGATCGCCTTCACGACGTCGAGCCCTGAGAGCACCTTGCCGAAGACCGTGTACTTCTGGTCGAGCGACTGCGCCCGTGCCGTCACGATGAAGAACGACGTGCTGGCGGAATCGACCTCCGCCTGGCGCGCCATCGAGACGATGCCGACGTCGTGCGGCTGGTCGTTGAACTCGGCCTTCATCTGCCGGATCTGACGCTCCTGGGCGTCAGCGAGCGGCGCCTTGCGCGTGGACATCATCCCCGTCTGCACGACGAAGCCCTTGACCACGCGGTGCCACGTGGTGCCGTCGTAGACGCCGAGGGCGGCCAGCCGCAGGAAGTTGCGCACGTGTTCGGGCGCCCTGTCGGGCGTGAAGCCAATGGTGATCTCGCCGAGCGACGTCTCGAGCACAGCCGTCACCTTCGCGAGCGCCTCGACCGGTTCGGTCGAAAACGGCGGCGGCAGCTCGGCCGGCTTGTCGCGGATGACGACGGCGGTGACCGCGACCGGCTCGACCGGCACGCCCTTGTCGTCGGCGGCGCCCTCGGAGATGCGCTGTGCCACGCGCAGCCCTTCGCTGACCCGGCCGAAGATGGTGTGCTGGCCATCGAGCGACGGCTGATCGACGATGCAGATGAAGAACTGCGTGCCGCCGCTGTCGGGTCGGCCCGGCACGATCACGGCGGACACAGCGCCGCGCGTGTGTTTCTCCGCGAGGCCTTCGCGCGCCACGAGGTTGAGGCCTCCCGTGCCGGCCTTCGCGCGCGTGGCCGGGTCCTTCGTGAGCGGATCGCCGCCCTGCACGATGCCCTGCCGCACGACGCGATGGAACGTCGTGCCGGTGAGGCCGCCCTCGCGCGCCGTCTTGATGAACAGCCCGACGTGATTCGGCGCGTGTTCGGGCAGCAGGTCGATCACGATCTCGCCGGCTGCCGTCGTGAGCACCGCCTGCTTGCCGCGCATCTCGTCGAGCGTGAGCGGTGTGGTGAAGAGCGCCGGCGCGGCCGGCGCGGCGGGTTTCGCGGTCGCAGGTTTCGCGGTGGCAGGCCGCGGCTTTGCGCCCGGCGCGCCCTGCGCCCGTGCCGGCGCCGCGCCCGGCATCAGGAGTCCGACCATCACGAGCAGTGCTGCCGCGCGCATCACATCCGCCTCCGCCGCCGATTGTAGCCGCGGTCCCACCAATCGTCACCGTCATTGCGGCACGACCACGAACCGGCCCCGGAGAGCGGCCGTCGACCCGCGACGAGTGCCACCGGGGTTGGGGCGGCGCGTTGCACGGCGGAGTGGTGAAGGCGGGAGGACACTGTCATGCTCGTGCCAGCCGCAGCCTCGCGCCGGACGTGGCGGCCTGCCTGACGTGGATGGCGGCCACACCGTCGCGGCGGATCGTGCGGGCCAGTTTCGGCATGCACCTCGACCTGCACGACGCGATCGCGATGGTCGCGCACGAACTGCAGCACGTCGTCGCAGTCATTGACCATCCCGAGGTGCGGTCGAACGCGACGCTGCTCGATCTCTACACGCGCATCGGCCACGCGACGGGCACCGGCGGCCTGCGCTGGGACACGGCCGACGCCGTCGCCGTCGGTACCCTGGCCTGCGCCGAAGCGACCTGTGGCGCGCGGCCCGCCGCGAGTCTCGAGGTCAGGAAAGAAACGTAGCGATCTGGTCGATCGGCTTGCGCGTGATGTCGGGCACCTGTGCCCCGGCGGAGGGATACCCCACGACGAGCAGCAGGAACGGCCGCTCGTGCGCCGGCCGGCCGAGCAGCGTCGTCAGGAACCCCATCGGACTCGGCGTGTGCGTGAGCGTCGCGAGTCCGGCGTCGTGCAGCGCGGTGATGAGGATGCCGGTCGCGAGGCCCACCGACTCGGTCGCGTAGTAGTGCTTCACGACCTCGCCGCCGGGGCCGACGCCGTGCGGCTGCACGAACACCGCGATGAGCCAGGGCGCGACCTCGAGGAACGGCTTCTCCGCATCGGTGCCGAGCGGCGCGAGCGCGGTGAGCCAGGCCTCCGGCGCGCGCGTGGTGTAGAACTCGCGCTCTTCCTCTTCGGCGGCGGCGCGCAGGCGGCGGCGCAGGTCGCCGTCGTCGCGGCCCACGGCCACGAAGTGCCACGGCTGCTGATTGGCGCCGCTCGGCGCCGACCCCGCGGCCGCCAGCGCCCGTTCGATGATGGCGCGCGGCACAGGTTCCGGCGAGAAGTCGCGCACGGTGCGGCGCCGGGCCACGCGCGCCGCGAAGGCCTCGGCGCGGGCGAGCGACTCGGCCTCGGGCAGGCGTTCGAAGGTCAGGGGACGGAGACGTGGCGGCATGGGCGGGCCCGGTTCACTCGCGGTCACGACCGCGATAGAGCTGCTTCACGGCGCGCGACATGATCTTGCCCTGGGCCCGTTCGACGATGCGGCCGCGCACGTCCTGCCGGGCTTCGAGCGACTTCGTTTCGTCCTGCAGCTTGTGGAAGCTCTCGAGGCGGGTGGCCTCGAGTGTCCCGGCCTCGACCGCCGCGCGCACGGCACACCGGGGCTCGCTGCGGTGCCGGCAGTCCGAGAAGTGGCAGCCGGGCGCGAGCGCGTCGATGTCCTCGAACGACGTCGTGGTCGTCTCGGGCGCCGTCCAGAGCTGCAGTTCGCGCATCCCCGGCGTGTCGATGAGCAGCCCGCCGCCCGGCATTGGCACGAGCTGCCGATGCCGCGTCGTGTGGCGGCCGCGCTGGTCGGACGCACGTACGGCACCGGTCGCCAGCACCTCGCTTCCGAGCAGGTGGTTGATGAGCGTGGATTTGCCGGCGCCGGAGCTGCCGAGCAGGGCGCCGGTCTGGCCCGCGAGCAGGGCGCCGCGCACGCGGTCGAGGCCGCGGCCATCACGCACGCTCACCGCGTACACATCGGCGCCGGGCGCGACCGCTTCGCATTCGGCAATCCGCGGCGCCACGTCGGCCACGAGGTCCGCCTTGCTCAGCAGCACCTGCGGCCGCGCGCCGCTGTCCTGCACGAGCACGAGGTAGCGTTCGAGGCGCCGCGGATTGTAGTCGCGGTCGAGCCCCATCACGATGAAGACCACATCGAGGTTCGCCGCCACCACCTGCTGCTCGGTGAGTTCCCCGGCCGCCTTGCGCGAGAAATGAGTGCGCCGTGGCAAGATCGCCTCGATGACGGCGGTGCGTTCACCCGGATTGCGGCGGATGGCCACCCAGTCGCCCACCGCGGCCATGGCGTGGCGGCCGGCGGCGCTGTGCAGCAGCTTGCCGGAGTGCTGGGCGCGGACGTCGCCGTTTGTCGTGTAGAGGCGCAGCAGATGGTTGTATTCGATGGCAACGCGGGCCGGCGTGAGTCCCTCGGCGGCGAACGGCCGGAACGCGGCCTCCCAGCCGGCATCCCAGCCATAGATCGTCAGGTCCACGGGCGGTGTGGACGCCTCGATGGCGTCGTCGGTCGTGGGCGGCGGCCCGGGCATCGCGGTAGTGTCCCGCGTCTGGCCGCGGCTGACAAGGGTGACGGCGCCGGCGGCCGGAGCGTGGCGTGAGCGATCAGCTTTTCCTCTTCGAGCCGCCGGAGGACGACCGCGCCCGCGGTCGCCGGCTGGCCCACGAGGCGCTCGACGCCCGCCGCGCGCACGCCGCCACGATCGCCGCGGCCCTGCCGACCGGCGTCCACTTCGGCACGAGCTCGTGGACCTTCCCCGGCTGGGCCGGGCTCGTCTACCCGCCCGGCCTCACGGGCGCCGCGCTCTCGCGTGAGGGGCTCCGCCACTACGCGCGTCATCCCCTGCTCACGACCGTCGGTGTCGATCGCAGCTACTACGCCCCCATCCCGATCGACGACCTGCGTCAGTATGCCGATCAGCTGCCGGACGGTTTCCGGTGCTGCCTGAAGGCCCCGGCCTCGGTCACCTCGCGGCTTGCGCCCACCTTCGGCGCGGCGCGGGGCGCGGCGGCGCTCAACCCGTCATTCCTCTCGGTCGATCGCCTCATCGCCGATCTGCTCGAGCCGCTCGCCGTGGCCTTCCTGCCGCACACCGGCCCCATCGTGCTCGAGTTCCCGCCCGCGGCGCGCGACCAGACGCAGGCGCCGGCAGCGTTCCTCGAGGCGCTCGACCGCTTCCTCGAAGGGCTGCCCCGGGAATTCCAGTACGCCGTCGAGCTGCGCGACAAGGCGCTGCTCACCCCGGCCTACCGTGCGCTCCTCGCCCGTCACGGCGTGGCGCACACCTACAACTACTGGTCGGCCATGCCGATGCCGCTCGCGCAGGCGGCCGTCGTGCCGCCCGAGGAGCCGCCGTTCTCGGTGGTGCGGCTGCTGCTGCGGCCCGGCGCGTGGTACGAAGACCAGCGCGACCGCTTCACGCCGTTCAACCGACTCGTGGAACCCGACGAGCCGATGCGCGACGAGGTGGTACGGCTGACCACGCGGGCGCTGGCGAAGGGGCGGAAGGTCTACGTGCTCGTGAACAACAAGGCGGAAGGGTCGTCGCCACTCACCGTCGAGGCGCTGGCGGCCCGTCTGGCCGGCGCGCTCACGCCGGGCGCCTGAGCGCCGCGAGACCAGCGCGATAGGCCTGGGCCGCCCCCTGCGAGAAGCCCACCATGACGAGCGGCGCCCGCGTGGCGTAGTCGCGGGCGATGGCCGCGCGCACCGTCGCGGCGTAGGCCAGGTTGTCGGCCACGGCGAGCGCGCGGTCCTCGCGTGTCATCCACGACGCCACGACATCCTGCGCGCGGGTGTAGAAGCGATGCAGCCCCTGCACGCTCACGCGCAGCCAGGCGTGGGCGGGATCGAGGCGCGCCAGTGCGTCGAGGTGGATGGCCGCCGTCTCGGCGTAGCCGTGGAAGCCCATGAGCACGGGCCACGGCCCGTCGCCGGCCGGTGCGTCGACGAGATAGCGGCCGTGCGTCCCGGTCGGGACGGTGTGGACGGCGGGCCCGGCGCTCACTGCAGCACGTCGAACATGCGGCTGAACTTGATGACCAGGCTGCGGTCTTCCCGCAGCGGCGTCGGCCGCAGATCGTAGAGCCCGCGGGTGTCGTTATAGACGACGAAGAGCCCGGTGTTGGCGTCCTGCAGCCAGCCGACGCGCAGGTTCGTCGACCACACGTCGGCGCGATCGTTGTACTGCATGAGCGTCTGCACGAAGAGCCGCGAGGTGAACGAATACGACAGGCGCGCGCGGACCAGGTTGGTCACGAAGTCGCCTTGCGGCAGCTTGACGTCGTTGCGGGAATAGGCCACTTCCGAGGTGAACTGCTGACCGGCGCGCAGGCGCAACGTCGAATTGAGCGTGACGCGGCTGCCGGTGAAGAAGCCGCCGGCGAACATGGTGTTGGTGATGCTGGCGCGCCGGCCCTGATTGGTGTTGAGGGCAATCTGCGCTTCGGTATTCCTGTAGGACCCGGCCGGCACGAAGATGCCGGGATAGATCTGGAACGGGACGCGGACGCCCTCCTGGGTCTGGTTGAACCCGGTGTGGAACTCGCTCGAGTCCTTGAACTGCCAGTGGATGTCCCAGTGCGCGAAGCCCGTCTCCTGGAAGCCGTCGGCGATGCCCCAGAAACCGCGATACGACATGTGCGGGCGAATCTCCTGGAGCACGCGGCTCTTCGGCCGGAAGCGCGTCATGATCCGCAGGTCGGGCTTGCGGTAGCCCCAGCGGGTCAGGAATCCCATGTCCGGTTCGAAGTCGTTGCCCACTTCCTGGTAGCCGGCATCGATATCGATCCGCTGCAGGTTGGTGCGCCAGCGCAGGTTGAACGAGGTGTTGGGCCGCGGGCCCCGATCGACGCCCTCGTCGCAGCGCGTTCGGCGCCGTGCACAATCGGCCTCGGTGGCCGCCAGGAAGCCCGAGACGATCGTGTTCTGCCCGATCCCCCAGCGGCCGTCGAGGGCGTACGTGCGGCCGTAGTCGTTGTCGCCCGCCAGGTTACCCGCACCGATGCGCTGGGTCACGAGGGCCCCGAAGAGCGACCGGTTCGGCAGGTCGCGGCTCACCCGGGCCACCGAGAAATTGCTGCCGGCGGCGCGGGTGTCGAGGTCGTTGGTCTGCATGTTGAGCAGGCCGACGTTGTACTTGCCCGCCTTGCCCGACATGCGGCCACCAGCGACGATCGGCACCGCCTCGCCGTTGGCGGCAAGGCCGATGCGCCGGCTGAAGAACAGGTCGACCTCGCCCTGGTTGCCCACCGAGAAGAAGCCGGCATTCTCGAGGAAGAAGGGCCGCTTCTCGGGAAAGAACAGATTGAAGCGGTCGAGGTTGACTTGCTGGTCGTCGACCTCGACCTGGGCGAAGTCGGTGTTCACGGTCGCGTCGATCGTCATGGCCGGCGTGACGCTGTATTTGAGGTCACCGCCGAACTCGGCCAAGGTATCGGTGGGCGCCGGCTTCACGCCCGACGTGATGGTCTGACCGAGCGCATACGGAATGAGCTTGAGGTTGCGGAGCGCCGGCGGCCGGATGCCGGTGATGGTGCCGGCGAGCGACGCGCGAAACAGGTTGAACTGCCGGGGAATCGGCGCCCAGTAGGCGCGCTCGTTGTGGCGCCGGATGTTGCGCTGGAAGTTCACGCCCCACGTCTGGTCGGGGCCGCCCGGGAAACGCAGCGTCTTGAAGGGGATCGCGAACTCCGCCGTCCACCCGATGTCCGAGATCTTCGTCCGTACCAGCCAGGCGCCGTCCCAGTTGAGGTTGAAGCCGCCGCCCGACCCAGACGCCGCCGTCTGGCCGATGCCCATGCCGCCGGCCCCCTGGCCTTCGTTCGTGACCTGCCCATCGTATTCGCCGCCAGCCGCACTGGTCCCGAACACGAAGCCGTTCTGACGGTCGCGGTAGGTGTCGAAGAAGATGCGGAAGCTGTCGACGTCGTCAACAGGCGCGTCGCGTCGTGGGTCGGCGTAGACGATCCCGCCCGGCTGGGCGTCGTACATCACGGCGCCGATGTAGAGCGTGTCTTTGGTGTAGATCACGCGCACCTCGGTGCGTTCACTCGCGGGCGCCCCTTCGCGCGGCTGCTCCTGCGTGAAGCCCGTCATCGGCGTCGCGACCTTCCAGGCCGTGTCGTTCAGCACATCGCCATCGAGCGTCGGCGCCTCGGCGGCCGCGATCGCGGTGCCCGTCGGGCGCGGCCTGAGGGCCGGCGAGCCTTCCGGCATCTGCGCGAAGGCCGGCAGACTGATGCAGGCGAGCACACTCGTGAGACACACGACGTGCACGAGACGCCGCGGGCTGGCCGCGGTCGCGGAGAGCGCAGGGGATCGCATAGGGCGGAAGTCCGTAATATAGACGCCTTCCATGTCATCGCTTGTCATTCCCGGCGCGGTGCCCGGCACGCCGCTGCCCGGCGAACTCTCCCGCGCGTCAGCACCCGCCGCTGGCGTGCTCGTGGTGTTCGCGCACGGCGCCGGCGCCGGCCGGCAATCGCCGTTCATGCGTCGTGTGGCTGAGCTGCTCGCCGCTCGCGGGCTCGACGTGCTGACGTTCGACTTTCCGTACATGGCGGCCGGACGCAAGCTGCCGGATCGCCCCGCGGCCCTCGAAGCGGCGTTCCACGATGCGGTGGCCACCGGCGTCGCAGCGCTCGGCGGCCAGACGCGCGCCGTCGTCGTGGCCGGCAAGTCCATGGGCGGGCGCATGGCCACGCACCTGGCCGCGCAGCCCGGCGCCTGGCGAGCCGCGGCACCACTCGCGGCGGCGGTGGCGTTCGGGTATCCGCTGCGTCCCCCGGGGCCGCGCGGCGGGGATCGCGTCTCGCACCTCTCCCGGCTGAGCGTGCCCACGCTCATCGTGCAGGGCACCCGCGACACGTTCGGCGGGCCCGATGACGTCCGCGCGGCCACAGCCGCCGCACCGCGCGTGGCGGTGTATCCCGTGGCGACGGGCGATCACTCGCTCACGGTGACGGCCGCCTCGGGGCAGCGTCAGGACGCGGTGGAGGCGGCGATGGCCGACGCCGTGGCCGCGTTCGTGCGCGAGGCCGCGGCCGTCTGAGGCGCACTACCGCGCGGGCTGATCGGGCGTGTACGGCTCGTGCAGTTCCACCGGCACGCCGGGCGCGCGCAGTCTGAGATTGATCATCTCGACGAACACCGAGAAGCCCATCGCGAAGTAGATGTAGCCCTTCGGGATGTGCTGTCCCATGCCCTCGCCGACGAGCGACATGCCGATGAGCATCAGGAAGCTCAGGGCCAGCACCTTCACCGTGGGATGCCGCTGCACGAACTCCGAGACGCTGCCGGCCGAGAGCATCATGATACCGACGGCGATGATGACCGCGACCACCATCACGGCAATCGAGTCGGCCATGCCCACGGCCGTGATGACCGAGTCGAGCGAGAAGACGATGTCGAGCAGCATGATCTGCACGATGACGGCGCCGAACGACGGTGCTACTTTCGCCGAGCGCACCCCTTCCACCCCTTCGAGCTTGTCGTGGATCTCGATCGTCGCCTTGGCGAGCAGGAAGAGGCCGCCACCGAGCAGGATGAGATCGCGCCCCGAGATGCCGCGGCCGAGCACGCTCACGAGCGGCTCGGTGAGGCGCACGATCCAGGCGAGCGAGAACAGCAGCAGGATGCGCATGACCATCGCGGCCATGAGGCCCACGCGGCGCGCCCGCGCCTGCTGATCCGCGGGCAGCTTCCCGGCGAGGATCGAGATGAAGATGACGTTGTCGACGCCGAGCACGACTTCGAGGGCCGTGAGCGTGGCGAGCGCGATGAGATTGTCGGTCGTGAACAGGGCTTCCATCGTGGGGACCGGGAGCTACGCGGAAACGGGGCGCCGCGGCTTGTGCGCGCAGCTGCCGGTGTTGATGCAGCCGTCGGCCAGGCGCAGACGCGCCACTGGCTGCCCGGCCACGAGGTGCGCCGTCACGATCTCCTCGACGTCGGCCGCCGTTACCGGCCCGTACCAGACGGCGTCTGGATAGACGACCACCGCCGGGCCGTGTTCGCACTGATCGAGGCAGCCTCCGCGGTTGGCGCGCACCGTGCGCCCCAGGCCGTGTTCGGCGATCGCCTGCTTGAACCGCTTGTGGAGCGCCTCGCCCCCCTCGGGGTCGCAGCAGCCGCGCGGATGATCGGCCGCGCGCTGGTTGCCACACACGAAGACGTGGCGCTCGAAGGCGGCCATTACGACAGCTCGGCGAGTTCCGGCCGGGTCTGCAGCGCGCCCCAGGTTTCGGGATCCTGCCAGAGCAGCGTCCAGAAATAGCGGCCCACGTCACCCTTCGGGAACGTGGCCGAGAGCGTGTCGGCGGCCGCCTGAATGGCCTCGGGCGTCGGCTGCTTCGGCGTCTCGTCTTCGATGAGCCCGTCGACGTGCGTGATGCCGAGCGCGTCGAGGAACGCGCCCATCATCGGCCGCTGGTATTCGAGGTGGTAGACGACGAGGAGGCGCGCCGCCAGGAGGTCGGACACCTGCGCGATGCCGGCGAGGTACTTCGCGCGCTTGTCGACACCGAGCCCCTGCACGCTGCGCGGGCGGAACTTGATCTGGCGGGCGATGAGCGCGATGGCCTCGGCCTGTTCGAGCGCGGCGTTCTCATCGGTCCAGAACGCAGTGGCGGCCGCAAGACGGCGGTCGGTGGACATCGTCCGCCACAATCTGGCGGGCCGCATTTCCTCGAGAGTGGACGACATAGGCGACCACAGGATAACAAACCGGCTGCGCCGTGCGGCGCCGCACCGCCGATTTCCGCGGGAATCGCCGGGCCGGCGGGCTCAGGCGCCCCACGCGACGCGGCGCAGCAGCGCCGTGTCGTCGAGCATGCGGCCGGCGCCCTTGACGACCGACGTCAGCGGCTCGTCGGCCACGCGCACGGGCACGCCGGTTTCCTGCCGCAGGCGTTCGTCGAGGCGCGTCAGCAGGGCTCCGCCGCCGGTGAGCACGAGGCCCTGCTCGCAGATGTCGGCGGCGATCTCGGGCGGCACGCACTCGAGCGCGCCCTTGACGGCGCCGACAATCGCGCGCAGCGGCTCGGCCAGCGCGTCGCGCACGTCCGGCTCGGTCACCTCGACGATGCGGGGCCGGCCCTCGCGCAGGCAGCGGCCGCGCACGTCCATGGCGCGCACCGGTTCGCCCTCGCAGGCCGAGCCGAGGCGGATCTTCACGGCTTCCGCCGTGCGCTCGCCGATGAGCAGGCCGTGGCGGCGGCGCATGAAGCTGATGATCGCATCGTCCATGTGATTGCCGGCGGTGCGGACCGCGCTCGTGTAGACCATGCCGCCGAGCGAGATGACGGCGATGTCGGTCGTCCCCCCGCCGATGTCGACCACCATCGAGCCCGTGGCTTCGGTGATCGGCAGGCCGGCGCCGATTGCGGCGGCCATCGGTTCTTCGACCAGGTGCACTGCGCTCGCCTTCGCGCGGTAGGCGCTGTCGACGACGGCGCGCCGTTCCACCTGCGTGATGCTCGAGGGGATGCCGATGACGAGGCGCGTGCGCCGCCAGGTCACGCTGCCCTGCGCCTTGCGGATGAGATGACTCAGCAGGCGTTCGGTGGCCTCGAAGTCGGCGATGACGCCATCGCGCAGCGGGCGGATGGTCGTGATGTTCGCGGGCGTGCGCCCGAGCATCGCGTGGGCTTCGTGACCGACCGCCTCGGTCCTGTCGCTCAGCGTGTTGATGGCGACAATCGACGGCTCATCGACGACGATGCCCCGGCCCGGCGCGAACACGACCGTATTCGCGGTGCCGAGGTCAACGGCGAAATCACGGGCGGCGAAGGGCAGAATGTCCAGCAACATGACATGCGCCGGTCGTTGGCTCGCGAAGTCTAGCCGCAATTGTCGCAAGTCGTGTGCCGTCGCGGACCCCGACCGTCGTTTTCCGCGTCATGTCGTGCAATCATGAGAGGAAACCTGAGTATCCCCTCCCGCGTCGTTAGGGCGAAACCCTGAATCAGACCCTTCCGCGACAACGGGCCGTGAAACTCACGCGCAGAACTGTCAGCGCGACTCAGCCGGCTGATACTTCAGCGCTAATGGGGCGTTCGACCAAAGCACGAACACACGGAGACCACGCGATGCACGCCACCGAGAGCTTCTTCGATCAGGTCACCCGCTACTTCAACGACGCCGCCCGGTTCACCACCTACCCGGACGGTCTGCTCTCCCAGATACGCTGCTGCAACAGCATCTATCGCTTCGACTTCCCCCTGCGGCGCGCCGACGGCACGATCGAGGTCATCCACGGATGGCGCGTCGAACACAGCCACCACAAGCTGCCCACCAAGGGCGGCATCCGCTTCGCGCCCGACGTGCACGAGGAAGAAGTGATGGCGCTTGCCGCCCTCATGACCTACAAATGCTCGATCGTGGACGTGCCCTATGGCGGCGCGAAAGGCGGCATCAGGATCGACCCGAAGCAGTACACGGTCGAGGAACTCGAGCGCATCACCCGGCGCTACACGCACGAACTCGTGAAGAAGAACTTCATCGGCCCCGGTATCGACGTGCCGGCGCCCGACTACGGCACCGGCGAACGTGAGATGGCATGGATTGCCGACACCTACTCGGCGCTCCACCCCGGCCAGCTCGACGCCATCGGCTGTGTCACCGGCAAGCCGCTCGCCCAGGGCGGCGTGAACGGCCGCCGCGAGGCCACCGGACGCGGCCTCTTCTACGCCATCCGCGAGGCGTGCTCACACGCCGACGACATGCAGGCGCTCGGGCTCACGACCGGCCTCGAGGGCAAACGCGTGGTCGTGCAGGGCCTCGGGAACGTCGGCTACCACGCGGCGAAGTTCTGCCGCGAAGCCGGCGCGATCATCGTCGCCATCGCCGAACGTGAGGGCGCCATCACGAATCCGAAGGGGCTGCACGAGGACGAAGTCTTCCAGCACCGCAAGGGCGGCGCCTCGATCCTCACCTTCCCCGGCGCGACGCCGCTGCCGAGCACGGCGGCCGCGCTCGAGATGGCGTGCGACATCCTGATCCCAGCCGCGCTCGAAAACCAGTTCACCGCCGAGAACGCGCCGCGCGTGCAGGCCAAGATCATCCTCGAAGGCGCCAACGGCCCGACCACGCCGGACGCCGATCCGATCTTCCGGCAGAAGGGTGTGATGGTGATTCCCGACATCTACGCCAACGCCGGCGGCGTCACCGTGTCGTACTTCGAGTGGCTGAAGAACCTCTCGCACGTGCGTTTCGGCCGCATCTCGAAGCGCCACGAGGAAGCCAACGAGCGGCAGATGCTCAAGGCGATCGAGCTGGCCACGGGCACGTCGTTCAGCGACGCCCAGCGTGCCGAGCTCGCCAAGGGCGCCGACGAACTCGATCTCGTGAACTCGGGACTCGAGGAAACGATGATCAACGCCTACAACGGCCTGCGCGACACCCGGAAGCAGCACCCGGAAGTGCCCGACCTGCGCACCGCCGCGTTCCTCACCGCCATCCACAAGGTGGCGCGGAGCTACATGGAACTGGGCATCTTCCCGTAAGGGCGCGACCCGGATCAGGGACCGGGGGACCGAGGGACCCCAGTCCCTGTTCCCTAGTCCCTGCTCCCTCTTCCCTGGTCTTTGAGGAAGCGCTCCAGATACTGGGTGAGCTTCCGAAAGAAGTAGACCGCGTAGTGCTCCCGCGAGGACCACGCGTGCGTGGCGGCGGGCGCCGTGGCGACGTCGAAGTCCTTGCCGAGCAGCATGAGGCGTTCGGCCAGCTGCATCGTGGTGCGGAACGGCACGACGTCGTCCATCATCCCGTGGATGAAGAGCAGGTGATCCTGCAGGTTGGCGCCGAGTTCCATCGCCGAGTTGCGCACGAACGCCTCTGGATGCGTGTCGGGTGCTCGTGTAATCGCGACGTCGTCGGGCCCGAAGGCATGCGGGTCGAGCGCCGGCGCCGCCGCCACGCCGGCCGCGAACATGCCGGGGCGCTTGAGCAGCGCATACGCGCTCAGCAGGCCGCCGTAGCTGCTCCCGAAGATACCCATGCGCGCCTTGTCCACGTACGGCAGCGCGCCGAGGCCATCCGCCACTGCCTTGAGGTCGTCGAGATCGCGGCCGCCGTAGTCCATCAGGAA
>JBIKUN010000165.1:0-8825 GCA_044347565.1 Vicinamibacterales bacterium
CCGCGAGCGGCTCGACGCGGTCGAGGAACTGGCCTTCCGCGCCGCCGACCGCGGCAAGGTGCGCGACACGCTGAAGGTGGTGCTCGATCTCGAGCGGCTCGTCTCGAAGGTGGCGCTGTCGACGGCCAGCCCGCGCGATCTCGTGGCACTGGCCCGCTCGCTCGCCGCCGTGCCGCGCACGCGCCTGCTGCTCGGCGAGTGCCAGGCGCCGCTCATCACGTCGCTCGTCGCCGCGCTCGACGATCTGCCGGAGGTGCGCGGCCGGATCGACGCCACGCTCGCGGACGAACCGCCCGCCTTCGCCCGCGACGGCGATGCGATTCGCGACGGCGTGGACGCGGAGCTCGACGCGCTGCGCCGCATCAGCCGCTCCGGCAGGCAGATCATCGCGGAACTCGAAGCCGCCGAACGCACGCGCACCGGCATTGCCTCGCTCAAGGTGCGCTTCAACCGCGTCTTCGGCTATTACATCGAGATCTCGAAGTCGAACCTGCATGCGGTGCCCGACGACTACATCCGCAAGCAGACGATCGCCGGCGGCGAACGGTTCGTCACGCCGGCGCTCACGTCGCACGAAGAGAAGGTGCTCGGCGCCGACGAACGCAGCGTCGAACGCGAACTCGAACTCTTCGAGACGCTGCGCCGCGAGGTCTCGGCGGCCTCGGCCCGCGTGCTCGAGACGGCGCGCGCCGTCGCGGCAATCGATGTGCTCGCCGGCCTTGCCGAAACGGCCGCGCTCGGCAACTTCACGAAGCCGCACGTGCACGATGGCGACGAGCTGAGCGCGAGCGACGTGCGGCATCCGGTGGTGGAGCGCCTCGCCGGCGGCACGTTCGTGCCGAACGACGTGATGCTGAACGGCTCGACGCACCAGCTCGTCGTGCTGACCGGGCCGAACATGGGCGGCAAGTCCACGTACCTGCGGCAGGTGGCGCTGCTCTCGCTGCTCGCGCAGGCCGGGTCGTTCGTGCCGGCGCGCGACGCCAAGCTCGGCCTGGTGGATCGCATCTATGCGCGCGTCGGCGCCTCCGACAACATCGCGCGCGGCCAGTCGACCTTCATGGTCGAGATGCAGGAAACCGCGCTCATCCTGAACGGCGCCACCTCACGCAGCCTCGTCGTGCTCGACGAAGTGGGCCGCGGCACGGCGACCTTCGACGGGCTGAGCATTGCCTGGGCGGTGGCCGAACACCTCGCCACGAACCACCGGGCGCGGCCGAAGACCCTGTTCGCCACGCATTACCACGAGCTCACGGACCTGGCCGACGGCGTGCCGGGTGTGATGAACGCGCATGTCGCGGTGCAGGAGTGGAAGGACGACATCGTCTTCCTGCACAAGATCAAGCCGGGACGCTCCGACCGCAGCTACGGCATCCATGTGGCGCGGCTCGCGGGGCTGCCGGGGTCGGTGCTGGGACGGGCCCGGGAGATCCTGACGGCGCTCGAGCGGGATGAGCTGGCGCGCGGCGGGAAGCCGGCGATCAGCGGCGCCGCACCGGTGGCGCAGCAGCAGCTCGGGTTGTTCCAGGCGACCGCCGATGACGCGCTGCGCGAGCGCCTGCGGTCGATCGACGTGCACCAGACGACGCCGCTCGACGCCCTGCGGCTGCTGGCCGATCTGAAGCGCGAGGCCGACGAGTAAGCGGCCGGGCCGGGGGCGGCGGACGCGCCTAGCTCTTGATCTTGTCGAGTTCCGCGCGCGCCTCGGCGGCAAACGGCGACTCGGCGTGCTTCTCGACGATCTCGTTGAGCGTCTTGCGGGCGTCCTCGACCTTGCCGGCGCCGCGGTAGGCCCGCGCCAGCTCCATCAGCACCCCTTCCACCGGCATGCCGGTGGTGGTCTGCGTGCTGAGCGCCTTCAGGCCCTCGATGGCCGGGTCGAACTGCCCCGCCCGGATCTGCGCCTGCGCCTTGCCGAGCGCCGCGCCCTTCGCGACGATGTCGGTGCCGCTCGCCAGCTGCTCGTAGTGCGTCTTGGCTTCGTCGAAGCGGCCGAGCGCCACGAGGATCGACGCGGCGTTCAGGCGCGCCAGGCGGCCCGGCGTGCTCGATGGCGACGAGTCGGCGGCCGTGATGAACTTCGGCAGCGCGGCTTCGAGCTTCGCCTTCTCGGTGGGATAGGTGCCGGGGGCCTGCGCGGGCACGCCCGTGCCGCCTTCCATGCCCGGCGGCGCCGGCGCCTGGACCGGCGCCTCGTAGGCCACCATGGCGTCGGCCAGCAGGCCGCTCACCGTGGAGTCCTTGGTGCGCTGCCAGGTCAGGAAACCGCCGATGGCGACGAGCACCGCCAGCACGGCGCCGCCAATCGCCAGCACCTGCGAGCGGTTCTGACCGAACGTTTCGGACGCGGCGGCCAGGGCGTGGGCCACTTCGTTTTCCTTCAGGTGCTCTTTCTCGGAGTGCTTCATAGGTCTCTGCCGTAGGGAATCGTGGAGACCCCTGAGTGTATCAGCGGGCGGACTCGGCCGTCACGTCGTAGCGGAAGGCCTCCCAGCGGGGCCCGCAGTGGGCTTCGGCCCGGACGCGCAGCAGGCGGACGCCGGCGGCGGCGAGCAGCGCCTCGACCTCCTCGCGGGGCACGGCGTGCATTTCCATGACCGGCTCGAAGGCGGGCGCGGGGCTGGCCGGCACTGGCGCGGGCGGCTCGGGCGAGGCCGCCTGGGGCGGCGTCGGGCCGACGTCCAGGCGCACCGTGGGCGAGCCGTGCCAGGCGAACCACGCCACCCCCTCGTGGACGAGGTCCAGTTCGAGCACGTCGGCGCCGGGCACGGTCGACCGCGGCGCCTCGAAGGTCACCGTCACCGAGGCGCCGGGCGCGAGCGGCAGCGGCACCGCCACTCGTCGATCGTCGGCCACGACAACGGCGCCGTCGCGGGAGAGCCAGTGATTGCCCAGATTGAGCGGCGCGTCAGCCGGCCAGCCCTCCGCCCCCGCGTTCGTGATCGTCACCTCGACCACGACCCGGGAGGTGTCCGTCGCCGCGTCGAGGCGTGTCGCGAGCGCGGCGCGGTAGGCGCCGACGGGCAGCGCGCCTACCGGCAGCACCGGCGCGTCGAGCCAGCGGCTCGGGACGTCGAACGACAGGAAGCCGCCCGGCGCTACGACACGTGCCAACTCGCGGATGTACTCGCGCGCGTAGACCGGCGCGATGTGCTGGAGCACGCGGCCCGTGTAGACGACGTCCATCGAGCGCGACGCGATCGTGTGGAACGGCGGCGCCGTCTGCAGCTGGTACTGCACGCGGGCGCCGTGGCGGTTGAACGTGGCGGCCTGCGCGACCATCGACGGCGCGACGTCGAGCCCGAGCGCCTCGTCGCAATGGTCCGCGAGCGCCTGCGTGAGGCGGCCCAGGCCGCAGCCGAAGTCGAGGGCGCGCCGGCGGCCGGTTGGCAACCCGAAGCCGCGCGCCTCGGCGATGAGCGCCTCGATCTCAGCGACGCCCGTGGCGAAGAACTCCTCCGCCGTCCAGCGCCGGCCTTTGCGCGCCGGGTCCGTGAGGATCGCCCACATCGGGTCCTGCTCGCCGAAGGCGTCCCAGTGGCGCTGGAGGTCGTGGAGGTTCATCGCGGGAAGGACCGCAGCGTAGCATGCCGCTTGACCGGGTCGCGCCCGCGGCGCACGATGTGCGCGATGTGGCCGCCCGGCGTCCCCCCGCCGCCGCTCCCTGGCAGGCGTCTTCGCGGTGGCTCCCGCCGAGATGACCCCGACGTGCTCTGGCGCATGGCGCGCGGCGGGCAGGAGGCCGAATGCCGCATCAGTTCCGGCACGGGCGGCATCGACGTCCGCCTCACGATCGACGGTGTGAGCGTGTTCTACAAGCGCCTGCGCTCGACGCATCGGGCCGGCGAGGTGTTGGCCGGCCTGCAGCAGAAGCTGCTGGACGATGGCTGGTGCGCCCGGTTGGAATTGAACCAACGACCTTCCGCTTAGGAGGCGGACGCTCTATCCCCTGAGCTACGGGCGCACGCGAGGCGACGGCTTTAGGGTATCAGAGCCGGCGGCGGCGCTGCCCCGCTCAACGGCGCGTCAGTAGTGCAGCACCGACGTCACCGGAATGCCGGCGAGTTTGTCGCGTCCCTTGAGGAAGTCGAGCTCGATGAGGAACGCGGCGGCGTGCAGCGTGCTGCCGAGCCGCTGCACGAGGTTCACGGCCGCGCGCGCCGTGCCGCCGGTGGCGAGCACGTCGTCGATGACCAGCACGCGGTGGCCCGGGCCGAGCGCGTCGTCGTGGATCTCGAGGCTGTCGGTGCCGTATTCGAGCGCGTACGACTCGCCGAGCGTGGTCGAGGGCAGCTTGCCTGGCTTGCGGATGGGCACGAAGCCGGCGCCGAGCCGATCGGCCACCGCCGAGGCCAGGATGAAGCCGCGGCTCTCGATGCCGACGACGCGGTCGATGCCCTGCCCCGCGTAGGGCGCGGTCAGCGCGTCGATCGTGTCGCGGAAGCCGGCCGGGTCGGCCAGCAGCGTCGTGATGTCGTAGAAGAGGATGCCCGGCTTCGGGAAGTCGGGGACGTGGCGGATACGTGCCTTCAGGTGATCCATGCGCCCTGAGAGGTTACCGTATCGCGAAGCCGTCCGCGAGGCCGAGCGGCGCGACGTCCTCGCTGATCACGTCGTCCACGCGGGCGCGCGAGGGGCCACGCCAGAGCGCCGCTTCGAACCGGTCGAGGCTCTCGAGGTCGCCGTCCGCCACGGCCTCCACGCCGCCGTCGGGCAGATTGCGGACGGTGCCATGGAGGCCCTCGCGGCGGGCGCAGTCGGCGACGAAGGAGCGGAAGCCGACGCCCTGCACGCGGCCGGTCACGAGGTATCGGCGCGTGAGACGCATGCGGCGAGTGTAGCAGCCGCGGGCCGGCCGGCCGCCGTGTCTACTGGTGCGGGGTCCAGGTGCGGGGCACGGCGGTGGCCGCGGCGACGTGCGACAGGTCGGTCGCGAGTTCGCTGACCCCGGCGGGGGTGTCGGCGACCACGCCGCGGAACTTCTCGAGCGCGCCGCTCTGCACGAGCGTGGCGAAGGCCTCCACCAGCTCCGGCTGCCGCCAGCCCATGGACGTCTCGTGCCGCAGCACCGTCAGCGCATCGGCGGCGCTGCGCGGCGCCACGTACTGGCGGCCCATCGTGATGGCTTCGAAGAGGTCGACGATGCTCACGATCTGCGCGAGCAGCGGCACGGCATCGCCCTTCAGCTTGTCGGGATACCCCGAGCCGTCGAGGCGCTCGTGATGATGCCGCACGATCGGGCGGACGGGGGCGAGCGTGCGGAGATTGGCGCAGAGCGCGTCGCCGATGACGGGATGCGACTTGATGACCTCGTACTCTTCCGGCTCGAGGCGGCCGCCCTTGTGCAGGATGCCGTCGGGAATCGACAGCATGCCGATGTCGTGCAGGAACGCGCCGCGGTAGAGGGCCTTCAGGTCGGCGGCGCTCAGGTGGATGGAGCGGCCGAGGGCGGTCGCGTAGTTGGCCATCCGGTAGCAGTGCCCCGGCGACGACTCGCGCGCCTCGATCATGGCGGTGACCGTCATGATGATCGACGCCGCCGAATCGAGGTCGCTCGTGTACTGACTGACGCGGCTCGCCACCCGCACGCGGGCCAGCAGTTCGTCGGGGTCGAAGGGCTTGGCGAGCACGGCCTCGGCGCCGGCTTCGATGCCGGCCAGACGGTGGTCCTTCCGGCGATCATCCGAGAGCAGCACGATCGGCATGAGGCGGGTGGCGCTGTCGCGCTTCACCTGCCGGCAGAGGTCCACGGCCTCGCCATGCGCCTCATCGATGTCGATGACGATGACGCTTGCGCCCGTCGTTTCCAGCAGGTCGCTGGCGGCGGACGCCGACGTGGCGTGCGTGCACGGCAGGCCCTCGCGGTCGAGGAACCGCTGCACGGCCGCGGCTTCCGATGACTCACCGACGACGAGTGCGGGCAGGCCCGCGGGGGACTCGGACATCTGGCTCTCCAGAGGGTCAATCGGCAATCGGCTGCCGGGCTTGACCCTGCCGGAGGGGCCGGATGGTCCGCGTGCCCTCGTGGCTCAGGCGGGCGGCCGGGTTCCGGCCGGCGGCGTGGCCGGGGCGGCGGGTGTGGCCGCCGGATCGACCGGCACCAGCTTTTCGCGGCGCAGCGCGTTGTTGAGCCGCGGCAGGTCGCCGTCGAGTGTCTTCTTCATCGCGCCGAGCTGGGCGTCGAGCGCCTGTGTCAACTCGGTAAACACCTCGTAGCTCTGGGCCGTGGGCTTGTGATCCGCACTCTCGACCACCCCGGAAAGCGCCGCGATCTTGTTGTTGAGCATGATCGGGTAGTTCAGCGGGTCCTGGCTGCTGCGGTTCTTCACCTGGTAGACCTGCGCCTCGACCGTGGCGAGTGTCGCGAGCAGCGAGTCGGCCAGCTTCTGGATCTCGGCCTTGCGGCGGGGCGGAATCTTCTGCATCCGCTCGTTCACCTGATCGCGCAGCCCGCGGATCGTGATGACGGCCTGATTGGCCTCCGTCACCTTGTCGCGGATCTTCGCCGAGAGCGCGAACTGCTCGCGCAGGTCCTCCACCGTGATGCCATCGGCGCCGAGCCGCGGGTCGAGGCCGATTTCGAAGGCCATCGTCTTCGTCTCGCCGTTGGCGGTAATGCGGGCGGCGTACTTCCCAGGAGGCGCGGCCGGCCCACGCTGCGGCTGCGCCGCCCACATGATCATGCCGGGGAAGACGACCGAGCCTTCGTGGCGCATGTCCCACGTGAAGCGGTTCATGCCCTTGCCGACGCCCACGCGTGCGCGGCCCATGCCGAAGAAGGCGGCCATGTCGGGGTCCACGCCCGGCGGCAGGCCGGCGTTCGGGTCGTCCTTGGGCGTGCCGGTGAAGCGGCGCAGCACGGTGCCGGCGCCGTCGAGGAACTCGATCTTCACCTCATCGGCCGCGCGGCCCAGGTAGTAGTCCACCGTGACGTTCCGATCGCGCCCGCGCAGCGGGTTGAACGTGGTGAAGACGTGCAGGTTCGCCGTCGTGATCTCGGGCGTGGCCTGACGCAGCACGCCGATGTTGTCGAGCACGTAGAAGCCGCGGCCGTGCGTGCCGATGACGAGGTCGCGCTCCTCCACCACGATGCCGTGCACGGGCGTGTCGGGCAGGTTCAGGCGCAGCGGCTGCCACGTCGCGCCGTCGTTGAACGACACGTAGATGCCGTGTTCGGTGCCGGCATAGAGCAGGCCGCGGCGCTTCGGGTCTTCGCGCACCGTGCGCAGGAAGTCGTGCTCCGGAATGCCGTTCGTGATCGACGTCCAGCTCTTCCCGAAGTCCATCGTCTTGTAGAGGTACGGACGACGGTCGCCGAGCTGATACCGGTTGGCGGCAAGGTAGGCCACGCCGTTCTGGTGCGGCGACGCCTCGATGAGGCTGATGCGCGCGAACTCCGGCAGATCCGGCGGCGTAATCTTCTCCCACGTCTTCGCGCCGTCGCGGGTCACGTGCGCCCAGCCGTCGTCCGAGCCTGTCCAGATGGTGCTCGCATCCTGCAGCGAGGGCGCGATCGTGAAGATGACCGCGTAGGTTTCGACGCCGGTCTGGTCCCTGGTGATCGGGCCGCCGGAGGCCTGCATCGTCTTGGGATCGGACCGCGTCAGGTTGGGGCTGATCTTCTCCCAGCTCTGGCCGCCGTTGGTCGTGCGCCACAGATACTGCGACGACGCGTAGAGCACCTTGGGGTCAGTCGGCGCGAAGACGATCGGGAACGTCCACTGGAAACGTTCCTTGATGTCGATCGACGAATACCCCATCGGGTTGTTCGGGTAGATGTTAACGGCGCGCTGCTGCCCCGTCTCGCGATCGAGCCGCGACAGGAAGCCGCCGTAGCTGCCGGCGAAGAACACGTTCGGGTCGAGCGGATCGGGCGCGATGTAGCCGCTTTCGCCGCCGCCGACAGCGTAGAAGATCGGCGGCAGGCTGCCTTCGCCGGCGCCGGCCTGCGCCTGGCTGCCCACACACGCGGTCGAGTTGTCCTGCTGCGCGCCGCAGATGTGGTACGGCACATGTTTCGTGGTGAAGACGTTGTAGAACTGGCCGGTCGGGATGTCCTGCCCCGTCCACGTCTGGCCGCGGTTCACGGTGACGTTGGCGCTGCCGTCGTTGCTCTGGATCATCCGCTGGTGGTCCGTCATCGAGATCCAGAGGTCGTGGTTGTCGCCGTGCGGCACGCGGATGTTCGTGAGCGTCTTGCCGGCGTCGGTGGACCGGTAGAACTGCACGTTCAGGATGTAGAGCGTGTCCTTCTCCTTCGTGTCGGCCACAAGACGCGTGTAGTAGAAGGCGCGCTGACGGATGTTGCGGTTGTCCGAGATCTTCGTCCACGTCGCGCCGAAGTCGTCGGTCATGTAGAGGCCGCCCTCGAGCTCGTGTTCGATGAGCGCCCAGGCGCGGTTGCCGTCCACCGGCGAGATGGTCACGCCCACCTTGCCCCACAGGCCGGCCGGCAGGCCCGGGTTCTTCGTGATCTCGGTCCACGAGTCGCCGCCGTCGGTGGACCGGAAGAGGCCGCTGCCGGGGCCGCCGCTCGACATCGACCACGGCGTGCGGAACGCCTCCCAGGTGGAGGCCAGCAGGTGGTTCGGGTTCTTCGGATCGAGGCTCAGGTCAACCGCGCCGCTCTTCGCGTCGCGGTAGAGCGTCTTCTTCCATGTCTTTCCGCCGTCGGTGGACTTGAAGACGCCGCGTTCGGAGTGGTCGTTGTAGGTCTGCCCGAGCACCGCCGCGTACACGGTGTCGCAGTTCGTGGGATGCACGCGCAGGCGCGCCACGGCCTGCGAGTCCTTGAGACCGAGGTGCGTCCACGTCTTGCCGCCATC
>JBIKUN010000166.1:0-8787 GCA_044347565.1 Vicinamibacterales bacterium
GGCGGCCTGCCGGAACGCGACTTCGTCGACGCGGTGCTGCAGCGCGCCGACGGCGCGTCCCCCTCGTAGTTCGATCGCCCGGAGGCCGTTCATGCGCGCGGCCGCAAGCTGATGGCGGAGGACGCGAACGCCGCCATCCGCGGTGCGTTCGCCGGCGCGGCTCATCAGCCACAGCTTCAAGCGCCACGGCATGGTGGAGGGGCTCGACGAGACGTTCGACAGCATCCTCTTCATCGGCTATCACGCCCGCGCAGGCGCGCCGCGCGGGCTCTTCGCGCACACGGGCTCGGGCGTCGTGCGCGATCTGCAGCTGAACGGCGTGGCGGTGGGTGAAGGCGGCATCAACGCGGCAATGGCCGCGTGGTACGGCGTGGCAGTCGCGCTCGTGACCGGCGACGACACCGCCGTCGAGGAAGTGAAGGCGCTCGTGCCTGGCGTGAAGGGCGTCGCCGTAAAGCGCGCCATCAACACGCGCGCCGTCGAGATGCTGCCGCTTGCCGAAGCGCGGCGCCTCATCGAGGCTGGCGCGAGGGAGGCGGTGGCGGCGGCGAAGAAGCCGGCACCGGTGCGCAAGGGCCCCTACCGCGTCACCATGCAGTTCCGCGACGTCACGATCCCCGAAGTGATGAGCGCGTTCCAGGAGATGGCGCGCCCGGCGCCCGACACGCTTGCGTTCCAGCGCGACGCGATGCCCGAGGCGTATCGCCTTGTCCGCGTGCTCTACCGCTACGTCAACACCAACTGATTTGTCACGGGGTCTGTCACCGAAGACATTCGGTGACCGTGACAGACCCGATTACATCTGCGGCAGTTTCTGCGCCTTCTAGCGGTCGCCGAGGGCGGCGCGGGCGCGTTCTTCGGCGCCTGGATGCGTCAAGATCCAGCCGGGCAGCTCGCTCTTGCCGCCGTGTTTCTGCTCGAGCCGCGTAAGGAATCGCGCGAAGTGCCCGCGGTCGATGCCGGCCTTGTCGAGCAGTGCGAATCCGAAGACGTCGGCCTCCACCTCGAAGGCGCGTGAGTAGCGCGCGTTCAGCAGGAAGGCGGGCACCGCCGCCACGGCGTACGACGTGGCCGAGACCACGTCCCCGAGCACGGCCGCCACGAGCACGCCGGCGGCGGAGGTCTGCAGCACGTGGCGCAGCGTGTGGCGCTCCTGCACGTGGCCGATCTCGTGCGCCAGCACCGACAGGACCTCGTCGTCGTGTTGCGCTTCGGCGACGAGCTCGTCGATGAGCACGATCGTGCCGCCGGGCAGCGCGAACGCGTTCGGCCCCACGGCCGGGCTCGCGCGGAAGAGCAGCACCGGCTGGCTGCCTGGTTCGATGAGGGCCACCAGCGCCGCAAAACGCCCGGTGAGTTGCTGCTGACGCTCGGCGCTCAGCGTCGAGGGTTCGAGCGCCACGCGGTCGAGCGTGGAGAGCGCCTGATCGCCCATGCCGCGTTCCATCGACGGACTGATGCGGCGCGCCACCACGTTGGCCGCCGCCGGCACGCCATAGACGATGGCAGCGTACAGGCCGGCCACGACGAGCACCGTCGCCACCACGGCCGGCATCCAGCGGACCTCGGCCTCGTTGACCCAGCGCTCCATGCGCGCCGGCACATCGCCGGGCGTGGGCAGCTCGAAGTCCGCCGGCACCTGGCAGCTGGCGCCGTTCGGCAGGTCGAGCCGACGCGCCAGGCCGCCGAGACGCGGCTCGAGCGCCACGGCCGCGAGCGGAAACGCCGTCGACATCTCGTCGCCGTCGATGTGCAGCAGGCCGTCGGCCACGCGCACACGCACGGCGCGCGCTGCCGAGGTCCGCCCGTCGTGGTACGTGCCAGCCGCCTCGGTCATAGTCCGAAATCGAGATCCATCGCGTCGGTGAGCTCGGCGCCCGTGGCTTCCGCCTCGAGACCTCCGGCGAGCGTGGCGCTCTCGAGCGGACCGCCCGGCACGAGCGTGAGCGACTCGGCGCGGTACTGCGCCATGCGCACGCGCGCCCACGGCACGAAGAGCCCGAGGGTGAGCACGAGCAGCACGATGTTCGAGGCATAGAGCCACAACATCCGCCCGGCGCGCAGCCGGCTCTCGAAGCGGTGCTGATCGAGCTGCGTGTGGTTCCAGACCATGTTTTCGAACGACGTGCGCACGATGACCACGACCGCGCCGACGCCCAGGTACAACAGCCCGATGCCGAAGAAGACGCTGAGTCCGGGCACGGCGTCGCTCTCTTCGGCGGTGGCGAGCTGGGCAATCGCGCTCATGAACGTGGCGCCGACGAGCGCGAACCACGCCAGCATCGCGACACCCGCCAGGATGTAGAGCTTGTAGACACGGCCCGTGGGCAGCTCGAGCCCGAAGAGCGAGCGGCCGTAGCGGCTGTCGCCCACGAAGAACTCGCGCTGCCGCTTGGTCACGTAGGGATACGTGAGGCCGACCGTGAACGGCACGCTGAGCGGCCAGAACAGAAACACCGTGTAGGCGTCGCTGTCGAGGCCGTCGAAGCCGAAGCGGATGCCGCGATACGACGAGTTGGCGGCGCGGAAACGGAACGAGCGCACGATGATGATGGGCGCGAGCACCGCGATGGGCAGATAGAGCACGCTGGCAACGAGCGGCGCCACTTCCGACAGCACCGCCAGCATGATGACGACCGCGTAGGCGATGAGCCGTCCCTTCAGGATCGCAATCGGCGACGCGTGATAGCCGAACGCGGTGCTGTCGAGCCACGTGTGCCCGTAGAAGTAGCGCAGGCGGCGCACCTTGGCCCACGCCGAGTAGATGCCGAGCGTCACCACGCTCAGCAGCAGGTTCACGATCCAGATGCGGAAGTACTCGCCGCCGTTGCCGGTGAAGTGGAACGGCCGCGGACTCAGGTCCACCGGCGCCGGCAGGGGGAGTGGTGGCGGCGGTGGCAGTGCGGGTGGCACGTCCGCGGGCGTCTCATCGGCCGGGAGGGGCGGACGACCGTCGGCAAGCGGGTCAGGTGGCACCGGCGGAACGGCGTCCGGCGGCTGATTCATCGTGGGGGTAGTGTACGCGAGACGACGACGCCACGACTCAGGGCTGCGCGGGCCGCCAGGCGCCATCCACCAGCTCGAAGCGCCGATTCTCGAAGGGGTCGCCCTCGGCGTCGGGCCCCGGAAACGCCGGGTCGCCGGGCAGCGTGAAGATGGTCGCATCGCCGTCCCGGTGGAACCCGGGCTGGATGCGCAGGATCGGCGTGGCGGCCGCCCACGCCCACGCCTCGTCGATGCTCGCGAAGGTGTCGAGGCGCTTCAGCGTGGTCCAGGTGGGCGGTGGCAGGTTGATGGCGCGGCTGGCGGCCCGGGCGATGGCATCCGCCGGCGCCATCCACTCGAGGTCCGTCATCTCGCCGTTGTCGTGCGAGGCATCCTGGCCGGCGGGCACGCGCGCCAGCAGGAACCGCGTGTCGAAGCGGCGGATCTCGATCTCGGGCGTGACCCAGTGCGCGAAGGGCATCACGGCGTCGAGGGCCACGGTGAGCCCCTGCGCCGCGAGCTGCTGAACGAACGACACCTGCGGCAGAAGCGACGTGCGCACGGCAGCGGCCGTGATGGCATCCACCATCGCGCCGCTCCGGCGCGCGAGCAGCACGCCGGCTTCTTCGATGAGCTCGCGGATGGCGGCAACGCGGTAGCGCGCTTCCTCCGCGGGGGAGAGGTCGGTGCAGCGGCCGAGCGTTGCGAACCCTTCGCAGGCCTCCGCCGGGGCGGCCTCGTCGGTCGGGTCCACGCGTCCGCCGGGGAACACATGCGCGCCGGCCATGAACGCCACCTTGTCGCTGCGCCGCACGAGCAGCACCTCGAAAGGATGGGGCGCCGACGGCCGCAGCACGATCACGGTGGCGGCGGGACGAAGCGGTGCAATATCTGCCATGGATGTGATGGGGACTGTCCCTATTCTGGCCCGGCCAGGATTAGGGACTGTCCCCTGTCCTGCGATCGAACACGGCGACGGCTTCGACGTGCGGTGTGTGGGGGAACATATCCACGGGCTGCACGGACGTCACCTGGTAGCCGGCGGCAACGATCGCCGGCAGCTCCTCGGCCAGCGCCATCGGGTTGCATGAGACGTAGACGACGCGCGGCGGCGCGAGGCGCGAGAAGACGGCGTCGATGACGGCCGGTGCGCAGCCCTGGCGCGGCGGATCGAGCACCGCGGCGTCCACCGCCTGACGTTCCAGATCGCGGATCGCGTGTTCCGTGCGCGCCGTGATGAGCCGCACGCGGCGCGGGTCGAGGCGGTTCACGTCGAGGTTGCGCGCGGCATCCGCGACGGCGCGCGTGTTCTCTTCCACCGCCGTGACGCGGTGGCCGCGGGCGGCGAGCGGCAGCGTGAACAGCCCGCCGCCGGCGTAGAGGTCCAGCACGTGGCCGGCACGTGGGTCGATCGCCTCGAGCACCAGCTCGACGAGGGCGGCAGCCGCCGTGGGGTTGGTCTGGAAGAACGCGGTGGGCGAGACGAGGAACGTCGGCCCGAGGCTCTTCTCGCGCACGTGCGCGTGGCCGTCGAGGCGAATGGTCTCGCGGCCCACCATGTAGGGCGACGGTGCCTCGTGGATGTTCAGGAAGAAGCCGTCCGGGCGATCGTCGCTCGCAAGCAGCGCACGCACCGGCTTCTTGAGTTCGCCGGCATTCCGCGTGACGACGAGCATCGCCACTGCATCGCGTTCATCCGCACTCGTCCGCACGAGCACGTGGCGGAGCACGCCGCCCAGATCCGGGCCGGCCGCCATGACCCGCGCCTTCACGAGTTCGTCGCGCAGGCGGAAGGCGATGCGATTGGCGCGCGCGCCGTGCACGGGACATTCTTCGACCGGCACGATCTCGCGTCCGCCGGCGGCGAAATGGCCCATCACGAGCCCGCGCCAGTCGCGGCCGGCCCGGCCGAACACGAACGCGGCCTTGTGGCGGAAGTGCCACGGCATGCCGTCGTCCCCCACGGGCATCGACACGACGGGCAACACGGCAGGCAGCCCGCGTAGATGCCGGCGCAGCAGCCGGTCGACGTCCTCGCGCTTCCGCGCCAGCTGGTCGGGATACGCGACGTGTTGCCACGGGCATCCGCCGCAGCGGCCGGCGTGCCGGCAGCGGGGCGTGACCGCCGTGGCCGTCACGTGCTTACTTGACGCCCAGGAGCTCGACTTCGAAGACGAGCGCCGCGTTCGGCGGGATGTCGGCACCGGCGCCGCGCGCGCCGTAGCCCATGTTCGAGGGAATCGTGAGCACGCGCGTGCCGCCGATCTTCATGCCGGCCACGCCTTCGTCCCAGCCGGCGATGACATCGCCCTTCCCGAGCTGGAACTCGAATGGCTCGCCACGATCCTTCGAGCTGTCGAACTTCGTGCCGCGTTTGTCGGCCGCCGACGGATCGTAGAGCCAGCCGGTGTAGTGCACCGACACCATCATGCCGGGCCGCGCTTCGGCGCCGGAGCCGGCGGTGCGATCGTCCTTCGCGAGCGCCGTCACGTCGGCCGCGGCCGCGGGGCTGGCCGACCCGGCGGGCGCCGCGGGGGCGCCGCCTCCACAGGCGACGGTGAGCAGGGACGACGACAGCAGGAGGACGGCAGCAGCATGACGCATGCCCTGCATCTTCGCCCGTCCGGCAGCCGCGGTCAACGCGCCGTCTCGCGCAGCGCGCGACGCATCTCCCTGGCGATCCACGGCGCTTCGCTGGCGGAGAGCATGGGCGACGCCGACGCATTGATCATCGCGAACCCTTCCGACTTGCCCACGTAGACCGCCTTGTCGATCCGCACGACCTTGCCGTAGAGGGGACGGGCGTAGGTGCGCGGGATCGGACGCAGCCCGCGCCAGATCCGCACCGCGTCTGGTGCGATCTCGACCTTGCGCACGCGCACCGCCCACATGAGTAAGCTGAAGAATCCAACGACGCCACCGCCGATGAACCACGCGAGCGGGAGCATGGCGGCGAGCGGCGCCGCATGGGGGATCTCGGGAATCCATGCCACGGCCGGATTGAGTTCGCTCATGCCCATTGCGTCAGGTAGCGCGCGCGCCGCCGCCAGCATCAGCGCCACGCTCACCGTCCACACGATGAGCGCGACGAAGAACCCGAGCCCCAGCCCGTAGTTGATGACCACGCCGGCCCCGGAGCGATCGACGGCGATCGACGTGCCCGAGGGCCGCATCGCGGCTGCATCTGCCGTGTCGTCGTGGCTGCCCGTGGCCTTCACCGCGGCCTCCCACACCGACGACGCCGTGAGGTTGCCCTGTTTCGCCAGGGCGTCGAGCGCGTCATCGTTCTTCGTGTCGTCCACGGCGTGCAGCAGCGACTCGTCCACGCCCTTCGTCCAGATGCGCGTGTTGAGATCGAGCTCGTGCACGATGCCGTCGGCCAGCGCGAAGTGCGCCGCCATCTCGTGAATCGCTTCCACCGACGTGCTCGCGGCGATGCCCGGCTCGAAGAGCGCGCGGCCGTAGTTCACGCCGAGAAACGCGCGAGGCCCCTTGAAACCCAGATGGATGTTCTTGTCGGTGCGCGACTGCAGCGCGAGGATGCGCTCCATCATCGCCGGCGTGAGGATGTAGCGGGCCTCCACCTCGTCGCTCGCGTAGACGGTGAACTCCGCGTCGAACGCCGGGTTCTCGAGCGTGATCCGCGTGAGGCCCGACCGTTCGCCGATCGACGTCGAGGCGGCATCGTTCGGGTCGACGAGCGTGACACCGCGCAGCGTCTTGTTGAAGTCGAGGTGGAAGAAGAGCCCGCGGAACACGACCACGGTGCGGCTGTTCTTGCCGCCGGTCGAGTAGGACCGGCTGACGTCAGCCGCTTCGAACGGCGTCTGGCCGATGCGCCCGCGCACGCGGTCGTCCGACTTGAAGCCGCCGCGCGTGCTGAAGAGGCCCGGTTCGTCGAACACCGATTCGGCGATGCCCTCGAGCGGTGCGTAGGACGCCGCAGGACAGACGACCTTGAACACCTCGGCCGCCACCTCGTGCTTGAAGCGCACGCGGTAATTGGAGAAGGCCGTGAACCCGGGGATGAGGTACTTGACGCCGGCAACGGTCACGCCCACGATCAGGCCCACGACGCCAGCCACCGTGGGCAGCCATTCGAGCGAGGCGGGCAGCAGCAGGCCGATCAGTCCACTGAAGAAGAGGGTCGCGGCCGGAATGCCCACCAGGATGGCGGCCCTGGCGACGTAGCCCTTCACCTCGTGCCGCAGGCCCTCGAGCGACTCGAGGCGCGGCTTGAGGGTGGACTCGTAGAGCGCGTCGATGTCGGCGTCGGTCACCATGGCGCGCGTCTAGCGGATGCCGGGCACGGCGCGGTCGTCGGCCGAGGCCTCGAAGAGCGGACGCCGCGAGAAGCCAAACAGGCCGGCGAGCAGGTTGGCGGGGAACACCTCGATGGCGGTGTTGAAGCCGGTGGCGGCGGCGTTGTAGGTGCGCCGCGCGGCGGCAATCTGCGCCTCCACCTCGTTGAGCGAGCGCTGCAGCAGGGTCACCGTCTCGCTGGCTTTGAGATCCGGGTACGCCTCGGCGCGCACCATGAGGCCGCGCATCAGGCCCGACATCTGCCCGTCGAGCGCCAGGCGCTCCTCCGCGGTCGCGCCGGCGGCGCTGGCCTTCTCGCGCAGGGCCGTGAGCTCGTCGAGGGTGCCGCGTTCATGCGTCATGTAGGCGCGCATCGAATCCACGAGCTTGGGAATGAGGTCGCAGCGCTGCTTGAGCTGCACGTCGATGCTCGCAAACGCGTTCTCCACGCTGTTCCGCGCCCGCACCAGCCGGTTGTAGAGCGAGATGACGAGCACGAGCAGGACGGCGGCGACGAGGCCGGCGATGGCGGACATTGGCATATTGGGGGCTCCCGAGGGGCGCGGCCCGAACCGGAGCCCTCTCACTGCACTCGCGCAATTCCACGGGCCAGCCCGTCACCATGCGGGCGCGCCTCACGACGTGGCTGCGATTATCCACTGGCCGGGCATCCGGCACAGCGACCGTGGACTGTCTCTACCGGTGCGGCGCTGACCGCGCCGCGGGACGTGTAGGATCACCGGCACACCGGAGGGTCCCATGTCTCAACGACGTTCATTCGCGCGGTCTGTCTTCACGCTCGCGGCCGCGGTCACGCTGCTGGCCCTGCCCGGCGTGGCAGTGCACGGTCAGGGCGGCGCCACCTTCACGCCGCATCCCTCTACGCAGCTTCCGGCCCGGCTCGTCACCATCGACATGCTGAAGCGCTGGGAGCAGGAGCTCAGCAACTGGGGCCGCTGGGGCAAGAACGACCAGCGCGGGATGCTCAATGAGATCACGCCCGAGCGGACGAAGGCGGCGCTCGCGCTCGTGCGCGAAGCGCGCACGGTGACGCTGCAGATCAACCCCATCAAGAAGACCGGCAGCGACACCGGCACCTTCGGCGAGAACCTGCACCGCATGGCCCGGGTGCATCCGGTGACGGGCGCCATCCAGGGCGCGCTCGATGTGATTCATCTCTCGCTGCACGACGGCCTGCAGTCGCACATGGACGCGCTCTGCCACTACCAGGGCCCGATCGGCCGCAAGCCCGGCGAACCGGCGGTGAGTTACAACGGCTTCCCGTTCACGCTCACGGCCGCGGGCTGCATCGAAGCGGCCGCGGACCGCATGGGCCCGGGGTATCTGACGCGCGGCGTGCTGGTGGACCTGCCACTCATGAAGGGCGTGAAGTGGCTCGAGCCGAGCACGCCCATCTACATCGACGATCTCGAAGCGTGGGAGAAGTTCGCCGGCGTGCGCCTGGGCCCCGGCGACGCGATGATCGTGCGCACGGGCCGC
>JBIKUN010000167.1:0-8771 GCA_044347565.1 Vicinamibacterales bacterium
CGTGCGCCCGCGCAGCCAGCCCACGGCGCCGCCGCCCGTGCCTTCCCGGAACGCGCCGTGCGTGGCCTGCCGGCGTTCGCGCTCGAGCATCATCGCCGCCGTCGTGCGCAGGTAGTCGGCCAGCCGTGGATCGGCGGCTGGCGTCTCCCGCAACACCTGCTGCACCGCGGCATCGACGAGGCCGGACTTCGCCTCGAAGAAGATGTCGATGCCGGTCCGCACGACCTCGTCGTCGAGCCGGCCGCGCACGAGGTGCGCGTCTCTGATGAGCAGGGTGAAGACATCGAGCGACGTCAGCGTCTGCTTGCGCTCGTGCGCCATCAGCGCGCGCAGCCGGGCGGCGAGCGCCGGCGGCACGCGGCGCCGTTCGAGCCGGGCCGCGAGGTCGGCGCGCGAGAGCGTGACGTTCGTGAACGCCGCGTCCACGCGGGCGTGCGCCTGCTGGAACGCTGCCGGCAGCCGCGCCGCGCCAATCCGGGCGATGGCGGCGTCGAGCCCGAGGCCGCGCAGATCCTTCAGGACGAATGCCGGTGCCGGCACCGTGACGGCGGAGGGCGTCGAGGACGTCCCGGACTGCACGACACCGCCGGACTGCACGAAGAACCAGTAGGCCGCGTGCGGATCACGCCTGAGCGCGCGGCCGAGGCTCGGCAGCGCCACGCGGCGGAACCACTCGTCGATCGTGGGCGTCAGGGCGCGCGCCACGGCGTCCGGCGCCTGCGCGCGCAGGCGGCGCAGCCGCGGCAGCGAGTTGTGGAAGCGGCCGCGCACCATCGCGAAGAGCATCTGGTCCACGCCGTCCGGCAGCGCGACGCCAAGCGCCCCTTCGAGCGCATCGACCTTGCCGTGCAGGTAGATCTGGAGGCGGATGGGCTCGGCCGCGTACGGCAGGTACTCGAGGAACGCGCGCCGGCGGCCGGCCTCCCGTGGATCGCGCGGCTGCCCTTCGGCCACGTGGCCGGCGAGCGCCGCGACGACGACGGCGTCGAGATAGCGGAGGAACGCGGCTTCCGACGCCGGCCGCAATGCCACGTAGATCTGCTCCAGCGAATCGCCAGCGGTCAGGCGCTCGCGAATCCGGGCGTCCACCGCGTCGAACTGCCCCTCGGCCGTGAGGCGCTCGGCCAGCGCCGCCTCGAATGGCACGTCGAAGAGTCCGAGCACGATCGTGGCCTCGACGGCCTCGAGTTCGCAGATGTCGAGGCCGGCGAGCAGCCCTTCGTGCACCTTGCGCAGCGGCTCGGGCGCGGCGCCATCGACGGAGACCTTCGGGTCGATGCCGAATGTCAACGTGCCGAGACGCGCGAGACCACCGCGCAGCGCGTTCCGTCTGGCGAGGGCACGGGCCGCGTGCTCCCGGTCGAGGAACGAGGCTTGCTCGCGCGGCGGCGTGCCGGCGGATAGACGTGTGGCCAGCGCCGCATCCTCGGCGCGCCAGTGCTCGGCCTCGGCGCGGCAGCGGGTCAGCGCCACATCCGCCCACGCGGCCGGCGTCAGGGCCGGCGCGGCGTCGGGCTGACCTGGAGCGGCGTTGGCGGCGCCCGTGGCCACCAGCAGACACACGGCGCCGGCGGCGAACACTCGCCGGACCTGGACGCGGAGGGAGACGCTCACGGAGCACCTGCGATGCCGGCAGGTGGCTTCGCCAGCCGGGCGTGGCACCTGCCTGTCCCCTCAGTGTTCCAAAGGCGTGCCAACGCCGTGGCACGAGAGTGGCGGGAATCGGCACGCCAGGCCGCGGAGCCGCCGGGATCTCGCGGGAAGTCCGAGGCGGCGGGGGGAAACCGCCGCCCGCGGGCTCGCCACTGCGAGCAGGTCGGGGTCCGGTCGCGCGCGTCTCGTGCTGGGAGTGTCACAGCCCACCGGTGCAGGCAAGGAGGTCGGCACGCACGTGGACGAAGGCGGCGGACGCTGTCTCGCGCAGCGGATGCCGGCCCGCCTCGACCATGGTGCGGCCGCCGACGACCACCGTGGCGATGGCGCGGTCGCGCCCACTCGCGAAGACATGCGCATCAAGTGCGGCAGGCGCCGGCAGGCCGGCGATGGCCGCGTGCCTGGCGTCGAGCACGACGAAGTCGGCGCGCGCGCCGGGCATGAGCCCGCCGATCGGGCGGCCGGAGGCCGCGGCGCCGCCGGCGACGGCGCCGAGCGTGAGCGCGGTGGCCACGTGCGGCTCAGCGGGGGTGGCGCCGACGTTGCGGCGACGTGTCGCCAGGCGCTGCGAGTACTCGAGCATCCGCAGTTCCTCGGCCGCGTCCACGGTGATGTGGCTGTCGGAGCCCACACCCCAGCGCCCCGCGCCCCAACGCGGCAGCGCGAAGATGCCGTCGCCGAGGTTTGCTTCCGTCGTGGGACACAGCCCGGCGACAGCACCCGTGGCGGCCGCGCGGGCCGCTTCGTCGTCGTGCATGTGCGTGGCATGCACGAGGCACCAGCGCGCATCCACCGGCGCGTGGTCGAGCAGCCAGGCCACGGGGCGCTGCCCGCTCCACGCCACGCAGTCGTCGACCTCGCGCGTCTGCTCCGCCACGTGCACGTGTACTGGTGCGGAGGCGTCGATCGTCGCGAGCCCTGCCAGCGCGGCGCGCATCGCCTCGGGCGTCACCGCCCGCAGCGAATGCAACGCGAGGCCCACGCGCACCGTGTCGCCATGCGCGTCGCGCAGCGTGCGCACGAGGTCGAGCAGCGCGTCGGTGCCGGTGATGAACCGGCGCTGGCCGTCGGTGGGCGGCGCGCCGCCGAAGCCGCCCTGCTGATACAGCACCGGCAGCATCGTGAGGCCGATGCCGGCACGCGCCGCCGCGGCGGCGATGACACGCGCCAGCAGGGCGCGGTCGGCGTACGGCCGGCCATCGACGTCGTGGTGCAGGTAGTGGAACTCGCACACCGACGTGTAGCCGGCCTCGAGCATCTCGACGAAGAGGTGCGTCGCAATCGCCTCGAGGTCGTCGGGCGTGACCGCATTGGCCACGCCGTACATCCGGTCGCGCCAGCTCCAGAAGCTGTCGTCCGATGACCCGCGGAACTCGGCCAGCCCCGAGCACGCGCGCTGGAAGGCATGCGAGTGCAGGTTCGGCATCCCGGGCAGCACCGGCCCGGCCGCGCGAGACACGCCGGAAGTCTGGCTCCAGCCCGAATCGGGTCTGACCCCGCTTATGCAGCCGGTGGCGTCCCACTCGATGAGGACGTCCCGCGCCCAGCCGGTGGGCAGGAGCGCGTCACTGGCGTAGAGGGCTCCGGCCGTCATCTCAGTCGATCATCGGCAGGTGGAGGCCGTGGGTCTTCGCGCAGCTGATGGCCTCGTCGTAGCCTGCGTCGGCGTGACGCATCACGCCGGTGGCCGGATCGTTCCAGAGCACGCGGCCAATCCGCGCGTCGGCCTCGGCGGTGCCGTCGCAGACGATGACGACGCCCGAGTGCTGCGAGAAGCCCATGCCCACGCCGCCGCCGTGATGCAGCGACACCCACGTGGCGCCCGACGCGGTGTTGAGCAGCGCGTTCAGCAGCGGCCAGTCCGAGACGGCGCCGGAGCCGTCCTGCATCGCTTCGGTCTCGCGGTTCGGCGACGCGACGGAGCCCGAGTCCAGATGGTCGCGGCCGATGACAATTGGCGCCTTCACGGCGCCGGTGCGCACGAGTTCGTTGAAGGCGAGGCCGAGCCGGTGGCGGTCGCCCAGGCCCACCCAGCAGATGCGCGCCGGCAAGCCCTGGAAATGGATGCGCTCGCGCGCCATGTCGAGCCAGCGGTGCAGATGCCGGTCGTCTGGCATGAGGCGCTTCACACACTCGTCGGTGACGCGGATGTCGTCGGGATCACCCGACAGCGCGACCCAGCGGAACGGCCCGACGCCGCGGCAGAAGAGCGGCCGGATGTAGGCGGGCACGAAACCCGGGACATCGAAGGCGCGGGCGACCCCTTCCTCATTCGCCATCTGGCGGATGTTGTTGCCGTAGTCGAACGTGGGTACGCCGGCATCGCTGAAGTCGAGCATCGCCTGGACGTGCACGGCCATCGACCGCTTCGCCGCCGTCGCCGTGCCGGCCGGATCGCTCACGCGACGTTCGACCCACTGCTCCACCGTCCAGCCCTGCGGCAGGTAACCGTTCACCGGATCGTGCGCGGAGGTCTGATCGGTCACCGCATCGGGCCGCACGCCGCGCGTGAAGATCTCGGGAAACACGTCCGCGGCGTTGCCGAGCAGCGCAATCGAGCGCGGACGCTTCGCACGACCACTCTCGTCGATCATCGCGAGCGCCTCGTCGAGCGTGGCGGCCTGCGCGTCCACATAGCCGGTGCGCAGTCGCATGTCGATGCGGCTCTGCTGACACTCGACGGCCAGGCACGAGGCGCCGGCCATCGTCGCGGCGAGCGGCTGCGCGCCGCCCATGCCGCCGAGCCCGGCGGTGAGGATCCAGCGGCCGGCGAGGTCGCCGCCGTAGTGCTGACGGCCCATCTCGACGAACGTCTCGTAGGTGCCCTGCACGATGCCCTGGCTGCCGATGTAGATCCAGGAGCCGGCCGTCATCTGGCCGTACATCATCAACCCGAGGCGATCGAGCGCGTGGAAGTGTTCCCACGTGGCCCAGTGCGGCACCAGATTCGAGTTGGCGATGAGCACGCGCGGCGCGTCACGATGCGTGCGGAAGACGCCCACGGGCTTGCCCGACTGCACGAGCAGCGTGTCGTCGTCCTCGAGCGCCGTGAGCGTCTCGACGATGCGATCGAAGGCGGCCCAGTTGCGGGCGGCCTTGCCGAGACCGCCGTAGACCACGAGGTCCTCGGGCCGCTCGGCCACCTCCGGGTCGAGGTTGTTCATCAGCATGCGCAGCGGCGCTTCGGTCAGCCAGCTCTTCGCGGTGCGCGTCGTGCCCCTCGGGGCGCGGATCACTCGACTCATTGGACACCTGGGTCTGGCGGTGTGGCTTCCGGGCCCTCGACCGTCCACGACACGGCACGATCGCGGTTCACGTCGATCGCGGCGCGCGAGATGGCGGTGTGGACGATGGTGGCGTCGAGGTCGGCCGCGAAGGCGCAGAGCCGATCAATCCACCAGTCGGCGGCCTTGCGCGCGAGCCACGGCGACACGACACGCGCCTCGACCTCGGGGGGCAGCACGGTGCCCGTGTGCGGCAGGCTCACGCTGAGCGGCGCCGCCCCCTGCCTGACGGTGAGCGGGTCGAGCGCCGTCATCCGCGCGTTCCAGCCGCACCGCCGGCATCGACCGTGGGGAGATCGGCGGCACCGGCCGCCTCGGCGAGCCGTCCGGACGTCACGAGCGCGGCGGCGAAACGCAGGTCGTCCGCGAGATACCGATCGTGGCCGAGCGGCGCGACTCCGGTGCGCAGCAGCGCGATGGCGCGTTCGAGCCGGTCGCTCGACACGAGCGGCGCGTGGAAGTGGCAGCCCTGCGCCGCGGCGATGAGTTCGATGCCGATGACGGCGGCGGCATTGGCGGCCATGCCGAGCAGGCGGCGCGCGCCGTGGGTCGCCATCGACACATGATCTTCCTGATTGGCCGACGTGGGAATCGAATCCACGCTGGCCGGATAGGCGCGCTGCTTGTTCTCGCTCACGAGGGCGGCGGCTGTGACCTGCGCCATCATCAGGCCGGAGTTGAGACCTGGCGACGGCGTGAGGAACGCCGGCAGGCCCGAGAGGGCCGGGTCGACGAGCATCGCGACGCGGCGTTCGGCAATCGACCCGACCTCGCAGATCGCGAGCGCGATCATGTCGGCGGCGAAGGCCACCGGCTCGGCGTGAAAGTTGCCGCCGGAGATGACCTCCCCCGTCTCGGCGAAGACGAGTGGATTGTCGGAGACGCCGTTCGCCTCGATGGCGAGCGTGCGAGCGGCCTGCCGCAGCAGGTCGAGGCATGCGCCCATCACCTGCGGCTGACAGCGCACGCAATACGGGTCCTGCACGCGCGAGTCACCCACGAGGTGCGACTGGCGGATCGCGCTGCCCGTCATGAGCGTGGCGAGTGCCGCCGCGGCATCGATCTGCCCGGGCTGGCCGCGCAAGGCGTGGATACGCGGATCGAATGGCCCGTCAGAGCCCTTGGCCGCGTCCGTCGTGAGTGCGCCGGTGACGAGCGCCGCCTGGAACACCCGCTCGGTCTCGAAGAGTCCGGCAAGCGCGAGCGCGGTGGAGGCCTGCGTGCCGTTCAGGAGCGCCAGCCCTTCCTTCGGTCCGAGCACGAGGGGCACAAGACCGGCGGCGGCGAGCGCGTCGGCCGCCGGCACGCGCGCGCCGCGCACGTCGAACTCGCCGACACCGATGAGTGCCGCGGCCATGTGCGCCAGCGGCGCGAGATCACCCGAGGCGCCCACCGACCCCTGCGCCGGCACCACCGGCACGAGATCCTCCGCGAGACACGCGCCGAGCGCCTCGAGCGTGGACCAGCGGATGCCGCTCGCGCCCTGTGCGAGGCTCGCAAGCTTGAGCGCCATCATCAGGCGCGTGACCGGCACGGGCAGCGGCTCACCCACGCCGACGCAGTGCGACAGCACGATGTTGCGCTGGAGCGTGGTGAGGTCGTGCGCGTCGACGCGCACCGAGGCCAGCTTGCCGAAGCCGGTGTTCACGCCGTACACGGGCGCGCCGGCAGCCACCACCTGCTCGATGACGCGCGCGCCCGCCTCGACCCGCGTTCGCGCCGCCGGGTCGAGCGCCGCGCCAGCTCCGAAGTAGATGGCTCGCCAGGCGGCCAGGGGCGTGGAGCCGGCCGACAGAGTCTCGATGCGCACGAAACAGCCTCTCGAACGAGGGGAAGGCGTGTGCGGGCGGGCCCATGGGCCGCCCGTGCGTTGAATTCTACCGTGAAGGCGCCGCCCCCGGGCAGTGGGATATGCTTGACGCCGATGCTTCCCGCCCTCGATGCCCTCATCGCCCTGCAGGATCTGGACACGCGGGCTGAGGCGGCGCGCCGCCGGCTCGCCGACGCGCCGGTGAAGGTGGCCGCGCTCGACGCGACGCTCGCCGGCGCCACGCAGGCGCTCGAGAAAGCCAAGGCCGCACTCGCCGAGTCGCAGACCGCCCGCCGCGAACTCGAACGCGAAGCCTCGGCCGCCGAGCAGAAGGTCTCGAAGTACAAGGACCAGCTGATGCAGGCGAAAGACAACAAGCAGTTCCATGCCCTGCAGCACGAGATTGCGACCTTCTCGACCGAACAACAGCGAGTCGAGGAACTCGAGATCGGTCGCATGCTCGAGATCGACGAGCGCGCCGCCGTCGTGAAGGCCGCCGAAGCAGCGCTGGCGAAAGAGAAGTCGCGTGTCGCCGCCGAGAAGGCCACCATCGACGCCGACGCGTCAGCGGCCTCGGCAGAGCTCGCGACGCTCATTGCCGCCCGCGGCGATCTGACGAAGACGATCGACGCCCGGCTGCTCACGACCTACGAGACCGTCGCGAAGCAGCGCAAGGGCACCGGGATATCGCGTGTGGTTGACGGCCTGTGCGAGGCGTGCCGCGTGCGCCTGCGGCCGCATCTCTACAACCAGCTGCGCGTCGGCGATCAGATCATCCAGTGCGAGAGCTGCGTGCGCATCCTCTACTGGATTGCGCCGCCTACGGCCACCGACCCGCCGGCCGAACCGACGCCCGCGTCGTAGCCGCTCAGCCGCGCGCTGGCGCGACGACGATCGCCGCCATCCGACCGGCCTGGTCTCCTTCCGCGCGGAACGACTCGAACACGTCGCGATGGGTCTGCGTGCAGAGACCCGCAACGTGGATGTTCGCGGGTCGCACGCCGGCGTGCACGAGCGCATCGGCGTTGGCGCGCCACAAGTCGAGCCGCAGCCGCCCGGCCGCGTCACGCGAGAACCACTCGGCCCGGTCGACCGGCGAATGCCCCGCCTCGTCGAACGCCCGCAGCAGGTCCTCGCCCACGTCGTAGCAGCACGGGCCGATGCTCGGACCGATCGCGGCGATGAGCGACGACGGCTCGACGCCCCACTCGCGCGTGAGCGTCGCCACGGTGGCGCCGACGATGTTCGCCGCCGTGCCTCGCCACCCGGCATGCACCGCGGCCACCGCGCCAGTCACCGGATCGGCCAGCAGCACCGGCACGCAGTCGGCCGCCACGACCGCCACGGCGGTGCCGGGGTCGCGCGTGACGGCGGCATCGGCGTCGGGCGCCGGCTGGTCGAGTTCGCCGGCGCGCACCACGCGCACGACGGCGCCGTGCACCTGGCGCACGCGGCCGATGCGCGGCACAGCGCAGCCCACGGACGCCGCGGCACTGGCCCACGCCTCGCCCGCCCGCTCCCCGGGCCGCAACCGCAGTTGCCGCGAGGTGAACCCGTGTTGCACGAACACGTCGAGGGCCCGGCAACGCAGCATCGGCCCCCAGGGCTCCTCGGTCCAGTGGAAATCGGGCGGCGGCGTGGGAAGCGGCATGGGTGGGGTCATGGAGACGAACGCGGCGCGGCAACGGCAGTTGACGCCGGCGCGGGCCGGCGCGGGCGCGCCACCCGCGAGCCTCGTGAATTATCCCGGAAAACCGCTCCAGCCAGGTGTGGCATGCCGGTTGAAGCATGCGTGGGCACAGCCGCTCCACTCATAGCGCGGGCGGCGGGAGCACACGCATGCTGGTCAAGATCACGCCAAACGACAAGGGCAGCCCGGTCGGCAAACTCGCCGACGCCGAACTCCACTTCACCGAGGGGCCGCTCGCGGGCCTGAAGCTCCTCGGCTTCGCCGTGTGGGAACGCCGCAACGGGTCTGGACGCAACGTCACGTTTCCGTCGCGGCAGTACTCGGTGAATGGCGA
>JBIKUN010000170.1:0-8745 GCA_044347565.1 Vicinamibacterales bacterium
CGCGCGCGCGAAGAAGCGGGCGCCGCCGAGGGCCACGACCACGAGGAACCACGCGCCCACGGCACCGACGCCCGCCTTGATCTCGGCCCACCCCACCTGCCGGATGGTGGCGACGAGCAGCGCCACGCCGACGAGGGCCGCGACGAGGCCGACGAGCGGGGCGCGGGAGGAAGGCCTGGACGGCGCGGGCGACGACACGGAGTGTTCAATTGTAATCGGGCCCGCGGATCGCTTGACTCGCCCATCCGCTGCTCCTAGGCTACGCACCATCATGCGCGTGCCTGCCCTTGCCCTCGTCGCCGCCAGTCTCGCCAGCACGATTGCGCTCGTGGCCTCGCAGGGGCGCACCCCGGCCGGCCCGTCGCGGCCGCGCGCCGGCACCGTCGCCGCCGCGACGAAAGACGTGACGGTGCACGAAGGCACGTCGATGTCCGTCGCCGTCTCGCCCGACGGACGCCGCCTCGCCGTGGACTTCCAGGGCAGCCTCTGGGTGCTGCCCGCCAGCGGCGGCACGGCCACGCGTATCACCGACGTCTTCAACGACGCGCGCCAGCCGGCGTGGTCGCCCGACGGCCAGACGATTGCGTTCTTCGCGTATCGCGACGGCGGCTACGACCTCTGGGCCGTGGCGCCCGACGGCACCAACCAGCGCAAGCTCACGACCGGCGCCTACGACGATCGCGAGCCCGTCTGGTCGCACGACGGCAAGCGCATCGCGTTCTCGTCGGATCGCGGCGATCCGCTCGGCAGCAACTACAACATCTGGACGATGGAGCTTGCGACCGGCGCGCTCGTGCAGCTCACGAACCACGCCGCAGAAGACTCGATGCCGAGCTGGTCGGCCAACGACGCCGATATCTCCTTCGTCTCGACACGCGACGGCGGACGGCACGTGTGGGCCGTGCCATCGACGGGCGGTCAGGAGCGCCAGGTGGCGACGTCCACCGGGGTCCTCGACGCGGCCTCGTGGGGCCCGGGCGGTCAGATCGTGGCGCACGCCGTGCAGGGCACGTCGAGCCGGCTCGAAGTGGCCGGCGCCAACATCACCGGCACCGAGAACGTCTTCCCGTTCCGTCCGAGCTGGGCGAGTGCGACCGACTTCTACTACACGGCCGACGGGAAGATCCGGAAGCGAACGCTCGGCGGGGCCGCCTTCACCGACGTGCCGTTCACGATCACGGTGCAGGCGACCGTGGCGAACGGCACCTATACGCGGGCGAAGCGCGACTTCGATTCGCGCACGCCGCGCAAGACGCTGGGCCTCGTGCGTCCGGTGCTCTCGCCTGACGGCACGAAGGTGGCGTTTGCGGCCGTGGGCGACATCTGGGTGATGCCGGTGGGCGGCGCCGCCGTGAACATCACGAAGGACCGCTTCCTCGACACCGATCCGGCATGGTCGCCCGACGGGTCGAAGCTGGTCTACTCGTCCGACAAGGGCGGCAACCTGCTGCAGCTCTGGGTGCGCGACATGGCCACCGGGCAGGAACGTCAGCTCACGACGCTCACCACGCAGCCGCAGGGCGCGAGTTGGTCGAACGACGGCACGAAGATCGCGTTCTTCGACGTGGACGGCATGTGGCGCCGCGCGCAGATTTCGGTCGTGGATGTGGCATCCGGCCAGGTCACGAAGATCCACGACGCCCTCTTCTCGCCCGGGAACACCTCGTGGTCACCCGAGGGCACGCGCGTGGCCGTGGCGATGGTGTCGAGCTACTCGACGCGGTTCCGCGAGGGCACGAACCAGGTGCTGACGATGTCGTCGAAGGGCGGCGACGACAAGTGGTTCGTGCCGGACGCGAATCTCTCGATCGACTCGCGCGGCGGCGGTGGCGTGGTGTGGTCGCCCGACGGCACGAAGATGGCGGCCATCTATGAAGGGCTGCTGAAGGTGTGGCCGGTCTCGAAGACGGGTGAGCCGCTTGGTCCGCCGCGACGTGTCACGACCGAGATGGCGCACTCGCCGAGCTGGGCCGGCGATTCGAAGCGGCTGCTCTACCAGTCGATGGACCAGCTTCGGATCGTGAACATCGAGACCGGCGAGACCACGAACGTGCCGCTCGACCTCACGTGGACGCCGGCCGTGCCCACCGGGCGCATGACGCTCCGTGTGGGCAAGCTCGTGGACGGCGTGGCCGAGACCGCGCGTGAACGTGTGGACATCGTGATCGAGGGCAACCGCATCCGCAGCATCAGCCCGGCCGGTGCGACCCGCCCGGCGGGCGCGTTCGTGGATGCGTCGTCACTCACCGCGATGCCGGGGCTCATCGAGTTCCACTCGCATCTGCAGAAGGACTTCGGCGAAGCGCAGGGCCGCGCCTGGCTGGCCTTCGGCGTGACCACCGTGCGCAGCCCGGGCAACACGCCCTACGAGGCCGTGGAAGACAAGGAAGCCACCGAGGCCGGCGTGCGCATCGGGCCGCGTGTCTACGGCACCGGCTATCTCATGGAATGGCAGCGCGTCTACTACAAGATGGGCGTCGCCATTTCGAGCGTCGCGCATCTGGAGATGGAGCTGCAGCGCGCCAAGGTGCTGCAGCACGATCTCATCAAGAGTTACGTGCGCCTGCCCGACCTGCAGCAGAAGCGCATGGTGGAGTTCGCGCATTCGATCGGCGTGCCGGTCGCCACGCACGAGATCTTCCCCGCCGCGCTCGTGGGCGTGGACAACACCGAACACACGGCGGCCACGAGCCGGCGCGGCTACTCGCCGAAGCAGGCGCCGAATCAGCGCGCCTACGAAGATGTGGTGCAGCTCTTCGGGCAGAGCGAACGCTACTGGTGCCCGATGATGTCGGGTGGCGGCGTGCGCCGGCTGCTCGAAGGCGCGCCGTCACTGCGGCAGGATCCGCGCTTCGCCCTGTATCCGCAGTGGATGCAGAGTCAGGTGCGCAACCCGGGTGCGGGCGGCAACCCCGGAGGCGGCGCCGACAGCCCCGGCAACGATCAGATGCTGATGGAGATCTTCAAGGCCGGCGGCAAGGTGGTGGCCGGCACCGATACGCCGAACGCTTTCAATCTGCACGGCGAGCTGAATGCCTACGTGAAGGCCGGGATGACGCCCTATCAGGCGCTACGAGCCGCCACCGTCACGCCGGCTGAGGCCCTCAATCTGGATGCGGGCCAGATCACCGTGGGCAAGCTGGCGGACATCGTGCTCGTCGAGGGCAACCCGCTCGTGAACATCGGCGATGCGCTGAACGTGAAGCGGGTGATCAGCAACGGCCGCGCCTATACGCTCGAGGAACTGTTGAAGGGCCGCCAGCCGTAACGGGGGCGGCCCCGCCGGACGCCGACGGCGTGCAAGAATCGTCTCGCCATGCCGAACGCCATCATGCATCGCCTGCCCGACGGGCGGTTCCGGGTGACGAATGCACCCGAGGGGTGGACGAACGACGGGTGCGATTACCCGCCGCCGAATCCGTCGGATGCGGTCTACGAGTTCCAGGCGGATGCCGTGCGCGACTACCTGGAGCGGACGACGCCGCACGATCCGTCGGACGACATCTCCGGGCCGGACGATGATGGGCCGGACGACGACTTGTCGGGCTGGGGATCCGGCGGCGGGCGCGGCCGCTAGCGTTCCGCCGGTGCCCGGCCCGCGCAACGAAAAGGCCCGGTGATGTCGCCATCACCGGGCCTTCAAACTGTGGTCGGGGCGAGAGGATTCGAACCTCCGACCCCTCGGTCCCGAACCGAGTGCTCTACCAGGCTGAGCCACGCCCCGACTGCGGAGGCATCATACCTCAGATGGTGCCCGCGCCACCAGAAACTGCGGGTCGCGCCGGGCGGCGACCGGTTTCTCGCGGGTGTCCTGCCCCTACCCGTCCGTCTCGAGCCGTCCCAACCACGCCGGCGCGCCCGTGTGCGCCGTCATGTCGGGCTGGAGGGGCGTGATCGACACGTAGCCTTCGTCGCACGCCGCGCGGTCGCTGCGGTCGTGCTCGTGCCACTCGTCCTGCCCCTCCTCGATCCAGTAGTAGGTCTGGCCGCGAGGGTCGAGCCGTTCGGCGATGGTGGTCACGTGGTTGCGCTTGCCCTGCACCGTGAGGCGCACGCCCTTCGGCAGACCCTTGGGCACGTTCACGTTGAGGAACACGCGATCGGGCAGGCCTTCCTTCAGTACGTGTGCGGCCACATCCTGCGCCACGGCGGCCGACGGGCCGAAGTCGAACGTCCAGTCGCGCGTGCGCATGAGCGACACGGCAATCGCCGGTGCGCCGAGGAGCGCCGCTTCGAGCGCGCCCGAGACGGTGCCCGAGTAGGTGATGTCGTCGCCGAGGTTCCAGCCGGTGTTGATGCCCGAGACGACCAGGTCCGGCAGCTGCCCCTTGAAGAGCACCGCCACGGCGATGTTCACGCAGTCTGTGGGGGTGCCGTCCACGGCGTAGATCTGCGGGCCGAAGGTCTCGAGTCGCAGCGGACGCCTGAGCGTGAGGGCGTGGCCGATGGCGCTCGATTCCTGGTGCGGCGCCACGACCACCACGTCGCCGAGCGGCCGCATGGCCTCGGCCAGGGCCCTGATGCCGGGAGCGTGCACGCCGTCGTCGTTGGTGACAAGAATTCTGCGCATGTGCGCCTTGAATCCTACCATTCGGCCGTCGTTGACCGTGCCGCAGGGCACGGCCGTATCTGCCGTCCGCGAGACCGATCCCCGCTATGATGGCCTCTATGGAATGGTGGATGTGGCTGGCGGGAGGCTTCGTGCTGCTCGTGGCCGAACTGGTCACGCCGAGCGGCTTCTACATCATGTTCTTCGGGGTGGGCGCCATCGTGACCGGCGCGGCCGCCTCGATGGGCGCCGTGACCCGCCCCGTCACGCAGTGGCTCACGTTCACCGTGGTCTCGGTGCTGAGCCTGGTGCTGTTTCGCGGCAAGGTCCAGGCGCGTGTCGAGCACTCCGGGCCGCTGCTGCCGGTCGACTCGCTGGTCGGGGAAGTGGCCCGGCCCGTCGAGGCCATGGCGCCGGGCGCCGTGGGGCGCGTGGAGCTGCGCGGATCCAGCTGGGAAGCACGCAACGAAGGCGATACTCCGCTCGGCGCGAATCAGCGCTGCCGGGTGACACGGGTGTCGGGACTACAGCTCGGCGTGGTCGCCGAGTAACGAGGGCTACGACTCATGGAAGGCGGATTCATCGTCATCGTTCTGCTCGCGATCATGGCGCTCGTCATCATCGCCAAGACCGCGATCGTGGTGCCGCAGCAGAGTGCGTTCGTGGTCGAGCGGCTGGGCCGCTACTCCGGCACGCTCGACGCCGGCTTCCACATCCTGCTGCCGTTCGTGGACGTCATCCGCTACAAGCACTCGCTCAAGGAAGCGGCCCTCGACATCCCGGCGCAGGTCTGCATCACGCGCGACAACGTGCAGGTGGGCGTGGACGGCGTGCTGTATCTCAAGATCCTGAACCCCGAGCGCGCCAGCTACGGCATCCAGGACTACCTCTTCGCCATCTCGCAGCTCGCGCAGACGACGCTGCGCTCGGAAGTGGGCAAGATCGATCTCGATCGCACCTTCGAGGAACGCACCAACATCAATATCGCCGTCGTCGCCGAGCTCGACAAGGCCAGCGAGCCGTGGGGCGTGAAGGTGCTGCGCTACGAGATCAAGAACATCACGCCGCCGGCCGACGTGCTGGCCGCGATGGAAAAGCAGATGCGCGCCGAACGCGAGAAGCGCGCCGTGATTCTCACGTCTGAAGGCCAGCGCGACGCCGCCATCAACAGCGCCGAAGGCGACAAGCAGCAGACCATCAAGGCCTCGGAAGCCAGGAAGCAGCAGCAGATCAACGAGGCCGAAGGTCAGGCGTCGGCGATTCTCGCGGTGGCCACCGCCACCGCCGAAGGCATCAAGCGCGTGGCTGAAGCCACCCAGGCGGCCGGCGGCCAGGAGGCCATCCAGCTGCGCGTGGCCGAGCAGTACATCGCGGAGTTCGGCAAGGTCATCAACAACGCCGACACGATCATCCTGCCGAGCAATGTGGCGGATGTCGCCTCGATGATCACGACCGCGATGTCGGTCGTCAGCCAGCAGACGCCGTCCGCGCAGGCCAAGCGGTAGCGCGCGTTCCGAGCCCCGAGCCCCCAGCCCCGCCTACGGGATGTAGGCGATGCAGTCGATCTCGACGCGGAGCCCCTTGCCCGGGAGCTTCGCGGCCTGGATCGTCGTGCGCGCCGGGCGGTGGTCGCCGAACATGCGCTGGTAGACGGCGTTCATCTCCTGGAAGTCGTCCATGTCCACGAGGAACACGCCGCAGCGCAGCACGTGCTGCAGATCGGTGCCGGCGGCGGCGAGGATCGCCGCCACGTTCTTCAAGCACTGTTCGGTCTGCGCGGTGGCCGTGTGGCCGGCGAGTTCGCCGGTGGCCGGGTCGGTGGCGCCCTGACCCGAGACGAAGACGAGGCGCTCGAAGCCCATCCCCGGCGAGTACGGGCCCACGGGTTTGGGCAGGTTGGCGGCGTGCACGGGACGATGCGACTGGGACATGGGCTGGTATTCTAGCCTCGCGTGCCACGATTCAAACTCACCATCGAGTACGCCGGCACGCGCTACAGCGGCTGGCAGGCCCAGCGGAACGCGCGTACGGTGCAGGGCGAACTGAATCGCGCCATCGCCGGGGCGATCGGCGACGACGCCCTCGTCGATTCCCAGGGCTCCGGACGCACCGATGCCGGTGTGCACGCGCTCGCGCAGGTCGCGCACATCGACGTCACCCGCGCGCCGGCACCCGAGCAGTTCCGGCGACTCATCAACGACGGCCTCCCGGCCGACATCCACGTCATCCAGGTCACGCCCGTCGGGCGCACCTTCCACGCGCGGCATAGCGCGGAGCGGCGCAGCTATCTCTACCAGATCTCCCGGCGGCGCAGCGCCTTCGCGAAGCCGTATGTGTGGTGGGTGAAGGAGTCGCTCGATGACGCGCGGATGCGGGCCGCGGCGGCGCGTTTCACCGGCCTGCACGACTTCCGCGCGTTCTCGGATGATGACCCCGGCGAGAAGTCCACGACGGTGCTGCTCGACGAGGTGACACTCGTGGACGACGGCGCGCTCCTGCTCGTGCGCGTCGCCGGCTCGCACTTCCTGTGGAAGATGGTGCGGCGCATGGTGGGTGTGCTCGTGGCGATTGGCACCGGCGATCTCGTGGACGACGACATCGCGCATCTGCTGGCCGGCGAAGGCGGCGGTATCGTGGCGCAGCTCACGGCGCCCTCGGCCGGTCTGTTCCTCGAGCACGTGCTCTACCCCGGCGACGCCTGGCCCCGGCCGATCGTGGCGGCCGTGCCCGTGCGCTGACCGCGCCGGCCGGACTACGTGCGGCGTGTCGTGTCGCGGCCGAGCCGCGCGTCCGCGGCGGCGCGGATCCGGCGGGCATCGTCGTGTGGCAGCGGGCCGTGTGTGTCCACGCCACGCCAGCTCCACGGCCAGGCGCCGGCGTAGCCGAGGGCCGCGGCTTCGTCTGCGAGCCGTACCGCCGAGAGTGCCGGCCGCTGCCGGGCGTCGTCCGCGGCGTCACCGCGCGCCGAACACTCCCCCACCACGATCGGCCGCGTGAGCTTCAGGGCTGCGGCGGGCGTGGCCAGCAGGTCGAAGTCGTGTTCCGGATCGTAGTAGGTGTGCGCCTGCAGGAAGTCGAACGCGAAGGCCGGATCGTCCCACCACGCCGCGAAGCGCAGGCGCGCGTTGCCGATTGTGACGGCGCCGGCGCCGCGCGCGCGCAACGTCGCGCTGGCCGCCCGCACCCAGGCCGCGAGCACGTCGAACGGAATCGGCGCCGGCACGCGGCGGTTCGGATGGTGTTCGGCCACGATCCAGTCGGGTTCGTTCAGCAGATCCCACGCGTGCACGGCGGCGCCGAGATGGCCATGTGAGCCGCGCGCCCCGTACCGCGCGGCGAGCGGCAGGATGACCGCCTCGAGCAGGCGCGCCTGCCCGTCCGGATCGGCGAGCCAGGCGTAGTGGCCGCCCACGCGCGCGCCGCCGGCCTCGGTGGGCGCGAACACGAGCGTGTGGTCGAAGAGCACCGGCACGACGCGCACACCGGCCTCGAGCGCGAGCGTGAAGAGCGCGTCGAGATCGTCGAGCGCGCCGTCGAGGAAGCCGGCGGGCCAGCCCTGCGCGTCGACCCGCAGGCCGCCGCGCGCATCGGTGAAGACGAACCAGCGCACCACGTCGACGCCCACGGCGGCCATGGCGGCGAGGTCGCCGGCAATCGCCGCGTGGTCGGCGCGGATGCCATGGACGGTCTGCCACACGGTCGGGCCGAAGTCGCCGCCGTAGCGCCGCCATGGATAGTTCACGCCCACGGTCACCGGCCCATTGTCGCGCACTGGCGACCGACGACGAAGTGCGGGCCGCCTCACTGCAGTTCGTCCGCAAGCTGAGCGGCTTCGCCCTGCCCTCGAAGGCCAATCAGGAGGCCTCCGACCGGGCCGTGGACGAGGTGGCCGTCATGGCGCGGCGTCTGCTCGCCACGCTCGCGACCACGGCCGACTCGCAGAGCCGCGAGACCGAGGCCGCTCGCGCCCGGGCGCGGAACGCCGAGCGCTTCGGCCGCGGCGTCTGAGCGTGCGGCCTAGGCGTGCGGCAGCTCGTCGCCGGTGTCTTCGACCGGGCCGAGCTTGCGCGCGTAGAGGTACGAGCCGCCGAAGATGACGACGATGAGGCCGAGCGAGAACCACTTCGGGATCTCGAAGTGGATGTAGCCGAGGTTGTGTCCGTACTCGAGCAGCAGCTTGATGCCCACCCACGCGA
>JBIKUN010000171.1:0-8710 GCA_044347565.1 Vicinamibacterales bacterium
TCCGACACCACCATCGCGTCGGCCGGCACGCAGGGCGCCGACATCGGCGGCACGGTGCGGGCACGCCTCAAGTACGTGCTGCCGGCGGGCCTGCTCGCGTTCGCCGTGGCGGTGGCGTTCGGGCAGGGCGAGGTCGTGGGCAGTGGCGCCGCGGCGGCCATCGAGGGCGGCGCGCGCGGCCTGCCGATGGCGATCGTGCCACTGCTCGTGCTCGGCCTGCTGCTCGCGCAGCGGCATCTCGTCGAGGCGCTGCTGTTCGGCGTGGCCGCAGCCATCGTGCTGGCGCTGCCGCTCGGGCTGCTGCGTGTCGATCAGGTGCTGAGCGTGACGCCGGGGAGCCTGACCGCCACCAGTGTCGTCATCGACGGCCTCGAACGCGGCGTCGGCGTGTCGGTGTTCACGCTGCTGCTCGTGGGCCTCGTCGCAGCGCTCGACGCCAGCGGCGTCGTGGCGCGGGCCACGGCATGGAGCGAGTCGGGCAGCGGACGCATCACCTGGGTCGAGGCCCGCATCGTCGCGATGCTGTCGGTGGCGGTCGTGCTCACGACGCACAGCGTCGTGGCCATTCTCACCGTGGGGCCGTACGTGGCGGCCGGGGCGGGAAGGCGTGGCGTGCCGGCCTACCGGCGCGCCAACCTGCTCGATCTCACGGCCTGCACGTGGCCCTTCCTGCTGCCGTTCTTCCTGCCGACGATTCTGGCCGCGAGTGCCTCGGCGTCGGGCACCGCCGCGGGGCTGCCGCGGCTCTCGCCGCTCGACGCCGGCCTGTGGAACGTCTACTCGTGGGGCCTCGTGCTGATGCTCGCGCTCGCGGTGGGCGCCGGCTACGGACGCGACGAAGGGGCGTCGCGCGCGGACTACGAGACCGGCGCGAAGTAGCCGCGCTTCGTGCGCGCGGTCGAGCCTTGACGGCTCACCTGCACGTTCAGCCGGCGCCAGGCGCCGTCGCGTTTCGGGTTGGTCGAGGCGTAACCGAGCACGTACTGGCTGGCGAGTTCGTTGGCGATCTCCCCGTAGATGCCGGCGAGGTCCTCGGCGCGCTGCGGGAAGAACGCCCGGCCACCGGTTTCCTGCGCCAGCTGGCGCAGCACGAACTCGGCCTCGCGGAACCCCTTCGAGTTCTGCGACCCCTCCTTCGACTGCAGCCCGATTGTGTAGATGGTCGTCGCCGATCGCTTCGCCAGATCGAGCACTTCCTCGTAGGTGACGAGGCTCGACGTGTCCTCGCCGTCCGAGAGGAGCACCACGGCGCGGCGGCGCACGTCGTCATCCGACTTCGCCTGCACCTTCACCAGTTCCTTGAGCGAGATGTAGAGGGCGTTGTACATCGAGGTCGAGCCGCCGGCGGTGGTGCCGCGGATGGCGGTTTCGAGCGCGACGGCATCGGTCGTGAAGTTCTGCAGGATCTCGACGCGGGTGTCGAAGTCCACGACCTGCGCCAGATCCTGCGGCCGCAGCTTCTTCGCAAAGCCGATGGCGGCTTCCTGCGCCGTGGTCATGCGCGCTTCCATGCTGGCGCTCGTGTCGAGCAGCAGCGAGAGCGCGATCGGCAGCGTGGTGCGGTTGAAGTAGGTGATCTCCTGCTTCGCGCCATCTTCGAAGATCGAAAAGTCCTGCGACTCGAGATCCGTCACGTAGTGATGTTTCTGGTCCGTCACGGTGACGTTGAGCGAGACCATCTCGACGGCGGCGCGGAAGACCTGATCGGAGGGCTTGCGGACCTGCGGCGGTTGTGCCGAGACCGCGACGAGCGCCAGCGCGACGGCGCCGGTCACGGCGGCGGCGAGGGTGGAGTACGGACGAGTCATTTCGGCTGACCTCTCGCCACCCCGCCGTAGGCGGTGAGGCCGGGAGCGGTGGCCGTCACCTCGAACGTATCGGGGGGAATCAGGGCCTGCGGGCGCGCATAGACCACTCGGAACTGGTGGGTGAGCACGCCGGCCACTTCCGTGAGTGCCTGCGGGAAGGCCTGGCTGGCCACGACGTCGCGGCGCGTGCCGCCGCTGAGCCGTACGCCGCGATCGAAGAGCGTGTCGCGCTGCCGCGCGTTGTCGTCGAAGAGCGCGCGTCCGGGCGCGGTGAGCGTGACGACATGAAGGGTCGCGCCCGAGCTCTCGAGGCGCGACAGCGCGCGCGTGAAGTGGATGTTGCTCTGCTCGGGCGTGGTGGGGCTGATGACGACGATTGCCGCGCGCTCACCTTCGCGTCTGCCGAGGCCGCCGGCCGTTTCGAAGATCGCCTCCATCACCGTGGCCGCCGCGCCAGGCCGCGCGAACACCTTGCCGATGCCTGCCGCCAGGGCCTCGCGCGCGTTCGTGTAGTTGGTGAGCACGGTGGGCCGCTCGCCGTAGCCGACGATGGCGACGGGCCCCGTGTCGCCGAGCGCCGCGAGAAAGGCCGTGAGCGCCGCCCGGATGTCCGGGATGGCGGGCTCGGCCAGCGCGCTCGTGTCGACGAGCACGGCAATGGGCAGCGGTCCGGAGGCGGGTGTGACGCGCAGCACTTCGCGCGTGACCTTGTCTTCCCGGATGACGATGTCGGCGGCAACGACCGTGTCGCGCGCCGTGCCGGTGGCGCGATCCACCAGCGAGACATACGCCACGCGCTCGCGCGCCTGCGCGCCGAGGCTCACGCCGGCGAGGAGTGCCACGAGGCAGCCCACGATGAGGCGGAACGGGCGGTGGACCATGCGGGACCTGGCGGCGGGAGGGGCGCGGTCCCGCGGATGCCGCCAGTATAGTCCGCGACTGCATACCGGCGTATGCAGGGCTACACTGGAGGCTGTGGTCGCCGGTCCCGACGCGCGCACGCTCAAGACGCTTGGTCAGCTGAGTACCATCGGCCTGGCGTTCGTCTTCGCGCTCGTGCTGGGTTTCGGCGCCGGCTTCTGGCTCGACGGCAAGCTCGGCACGTCGCCCTGGCTGTCGCTGCTCGGCTTCGCGATGGGCCTCGCCGCCGGCGTGCTGAACGTGGTGCGGACGATGCAGTCGGTCACCGCCGCCGCACGCAGCCGCCCGGCCGCGCCGCCGGCCCCACCCGACCGCTCATGAGCGCGCCCGGCCGCGACCCGCTGCTGTCGCGCCTCGAACGTGACGCCGTCATCGTGGCCGCGGTGCTCGCCGTGGCCGCCGCCGCGCTCTGGCCCGGACGTCCGGGGCGGGCGCTCGGCGTGCTCGGCGGATTCGCCCTCATTGCCGTGAGTTACCGCGGGATCAGGGCCGGAGTGGACGGCCTGTGGGCCGGGGCATCCGGGCTTGCCGAGGCCGGCGGAGCCATCGCGCCGCCTCCGAAACCGTCGCGAGCCGGGTTCGTGAAGTTTTTCACAAGGCATGCTATACTCGCGGGTGGCGCTTACGTTATGATGGCGCGTTTCGAGTTCGACCCGATGGCGATGCTGGCTGGTGTCACCGCGCCGGCCGTCGCTGCCACCGTCGAGTTCGTGCGAACAGTTCGGGCTCGCGATAGCGGGCCACATTCAAGGTCTTCGTAGGAGGCGTGTGTTGAGTACTCGGTCAATCCTGTCTGCGTTCGTGATGCTGCTGGTCGCGGGCCTCGTGTCCCCCGTCTACGCCCAGGACGCCGGTGCCACGAACACCGCGCTGGTGCAGTGGTCGATCATCACGGCCGGCTTTGCCCTCGCCATCGCGGCGGCGGGTGGAGCACTCGGCCAGGGTCGCGCCGTCAGCTCCGCCACCGAGGCCATCGCGCGCAATCCCGGTGCGGCCGGCGAAATCCGCGGTGCGCTGATTCTCGGTCTCGTGCTGATTGAGTCGCTCGTCATTTACGTGCTGCTCATCTCGCTGATTCTGTTCTTCCTCAAGCCGTTCGGCGGTTAGGCCGGCGGCAGCCGTTCCGACACAGGGGCAGGTCACGTCGTGACTTGCCCCTGTTCGTCTGTACGGCCCGGCTCGTGACGCCGAGCCGCGCCTGCGGGGTGCCCACGTGAGTCAACGCCACTTCGGGATGCTCGATCTCCTGCTCGTGCTGGTGATCGTGGCCTGGGGCACCAATCTGTCGGTCATCAAGGTGGCGCTCGCCGAGTTCCCGGTGCACGCCTTCAATGCCCTGCGGATGGTGGTGGCCGGCGCGGCCTTCGCGCTCGTGCTCTGGCGGATGCGCCCGGAGGACCGCGCGGTCGAACGCTCCGATTGGGGCCGCGTGGTGTTCCTCGGTCTCATCGGCGGCACGGTCTATCAGCTGCTGTTCGTGTCGGGCGTGCCGGCGACGAGCGTCGCCAACACCGGCCTCATCTTCGGCCTGACACCCGTGGTGGTGTCGCTCTTCTCCTCGGCCGTGGGCCACGAGGAGCTGCCGTGGACGCGCTGGGCGGGCGCCGTGCTGTCGGTCGTGGGCCTGTACTTCGTCGTGGGGGCCGGCGCTGCCGTGACGCGGGCCTCGCTCACCGGCGACGCCCTCGTCTTCGTGGCGATGCTCTGCTGGTCGGCCTATTCAGTGGCCTCACGCCCCATGCTGGGCCGCTATTCGCCCACGATGCTCACCGCCTGGGCCGCCATCGTGGCCGTGCCGCTCTACGTGCTCTTCGCCGTGCCGTCGCTCGTGGCCACGCACTGGGCGGCCGTGTCGTGGTGGGGCTGGACGCTCATGATCTGGTCGTCCACCTTCTGTCTCGTGCTCGCCTACGTCATCTGGTACACCGGCGTGCAGCAGCTCGGCGCCACCCGGACGTCCGCCTACAGCAACCTGACCCCGATTGCCGCCATGGCTGTGGCCTGGCTGTGGCTCGGCGAAACGGTCACCCCGGGACAGGCGGTGGGGGCGGCAGCCATCCTGACCGGCGTCTTTCTGACCCGCCTCTCTCCGGTCGTCCTCAAGCCCCTCTGAGTCGCCGGGAAGTCTGGCCCGGGCCAGAATGGGGACAGTCCCCACCGGCCCCCGGCGGCCTCGGGGCAGACCCCCTTACGAAACGCGTCGCCATAAGACTCTGTGAGGGGGCAGCGAAGTTTACGTCGCTGTTGCCTTTTCGTCCCAGCCTCCAGTAATCTGCCTCTCCATTAGCACGTTCGGCTCCGGGTCGAACGCCGCTTGCTGTCTTTGTTCTTCTTTGTTTGTCGGAAGGTTTCGCGCCGTGTCGCTCACGGACGCCAGACCGTTTGAGGATCGGAGAGCGCGACTGGGCGACGGGTGACTCCGTCTTCCACGCCGGGTCGGGTACGTCGCTTCCGCGCCGTACCCGGCACCGATGCGTTTCTCTCGTTTCCCTTGCAATACCCGGTCACGCGCGGTTCGCGCGACCGGTTTGTCGTTGTCCGTTGACGTGCATGTACGGGTTACGTGGCCGGCCTGCCCACAGGCCGTCCCCACAGGCCATTGGAGGATACGAATGAAGCGATGGTTTATCGGGCTGCTCGCCGTGGCGTTCGCCGCGGTGACCGCCACGAGCGCGTTCGCTCAGGGCGGCGGCGCAAGCAGCACGGGTACGATCCAGGGTCGCGTCGCTGACGCGCAGGGCGCAGTGCTGCCCGGCGTGACCGTGACTGCGACGAGCCCGGCGGCACTCGGCGCACAGACGACGGTCACGTCGGAAACCGGCAACTACCGGTTCCCCGCGCTGCCCCCCGGTGTGTACACGGTGTCCTACGAACTGGCTGGTTTCAACACGGTGCGCCGTGAAGGGATCCAGCTCTCGCTCGGCTTCACGGCCAACGTCAACATCGAGCTGGCGCTCGCCAGCCTGCAGGAAACCGTGACCGTCACGGGTGAATCGCCGGTCATCGACACCTCGGCGACGCGCGTGCAGCAGAACTTCAAGACCGAGCAGCTCATGTCGATCCCGAACGGGCGCGACATGTGGGCGCTGCTGGCGGTGACGCCGTCGGTGCAGATGACGCGCATCGACGTCGGCGGCAACCGCGCCGGCACGCAGACGGGTTACTCGGCCTACGGCTTCACCGGCCAGGTGCGCGTGCTCATCGAAGGCATCAACACCACGGAAGGCACCGGCGGCGCCGGCTTCTACTTCGACTACTCGTCGATCGACGAAGCCTTCATGGGCACCACCGGCAATTCGGCCGAAATGCCGAACCCCGGCGTGCAGAGCCAGTTCATCACCAAGTCGGGCGGCAACCAGTTCTCGGGTGAGTACTACCTCGACTGGTACAACAACGCGCTGCAGGGCTCGAACATTCCCGATGACGTGATCGCCCGCGGCATCCGCAAGGGCAGCAACGAAATCGATCGCTACTACGACACGGCCGTGAACGTCGGTGGTCCCATCATCAAGGACAAGCTGTGGTGGTTCGGTACCTACCGCCAGCAGTTCAACGCCGTGGCGCAGCCGAACTTCCGTGGCGCACTCGAGGGGCTGACCTCCGACACGAAGCTGTGGAACCCCATCGGCAAGCTCACCTACCAGGTGAACCAGAACAACAAGATCATCGGCTACTACCAGTGGGGTCAGAAGCTGATGCCGAACCGCCTGCCCTTCGGCACCTACACCTACACCGATGCCGCCCAGACCAACAAGCAGAACTCGGGCAGCTGGGTCTACAAGGCGGAATGGAACTCGACGCTGAGCGACAAGCTCTACTTCGAGACCCGCTACGGCGAATTCGGCTACTACTTCCCCCTCTCGGCCAACGGCAGCCAGGGCTTCTTCTGGCGCGACAGCGGTCTTGAAGTGCTCGAGGGCACGCACCAGCAGTGGCAGCTCGACCGCCAGCGCAAGCAGTTCACCGGCGCTGCCACCTACTTCGTTGACACCGCCATGGGCACGCACACCTTCAAGTTCGGTGGCGAACAGCTCTGGGAGCAGGGTTGGGAAGGCTACGCCGAACGCTTTGGCGGCAACCGCGACCTCGTCTACTCGAACGGCGTGAGCAACCAGGTGTCGTTCGCGTTCCCCACGGCCACCAAGGTGAATGCGCTCGACGCGCGCGACCAGCTGCTGTCGCGTGCGGGCCTCGGCGTGACCGGCGCGTTCCTGACCGACACGTTCTCGGTGGGCAACCTCACCGTGAACGCCGGCGTGCGGTGGGACCGCTACAACTCGTACCTGCCCGAGCAGGAACAGCTCGGCGGTGTCAACGGGCCGGCCTCGGTGCAGGCGCAGACCTTCGCGCGGGATAACCTCGTGACCTGGAACTCGTTCGCGCCGCGCCTTGGCCTCGTCTACGACTTCTCAGGTTCGGGCCGCTCGGTGCTGAAGGCCAACTACGGCCTCTTCTGGCACAACCCGGGCGTCACGCTCGCGGCTGACGCCAATCCAAACCAGTCGTCGAAGACCGAGACCTATGCCTGGAACGACCTGAACGGCGACCGCCGCTTCCAGATGGGTGAGCAGGGCGCGCGCCTGGCGTCGGCGCTGGCCGGTGCGGTGTCGCTCGACCGCGGCCTCAAGCAGCCGTACACCCACGAAGTGGGCGTGTTCTTCGAACAGCAGGTCACCGAAGGCTGGGGCACGCGCCTCGGCTACGTCTACAAGACGGAAGACGACCTCTACGGCGCGTGGCAGCCTGGCCGCGCGGCCAGCGCGTTCACGGTGCCCTTCAACTTCGTCGACATCGGTGTCGACGGCCGCAGTGGCACCGGCGACGACCGCAACCTGACGCTCTTCGGCCTGCCCACGTCGCAGGCGGCGAACTTCCCGGTCAACACCGTGGTGTCGAACATCCCGGACCGTCAGTCGCGTTACAGCACCGTGGAGTGGTCGTTCAACAAGCGCTACAGCAACAAGTGGTCGGCGCAGGGCGGCTTCGCCTACACGCGGCAGGACGATTTCCCGGCCGGCGTCACGCAGAGCAGCAACCAGCACCCGAACCTGCCTGGTGCGCAGGATCGTTCGTTCTGGAGCTTCAAGCTGACCGGTTCCTACGACGCGCCGCTCGGCGTGCGTGTGTCGCCGGTGCTGCGTCACCAGGCGGGTCTGAACTACGCCCGCACCATCGCGATTCCGTCAAATGCGGGCGCGTCGCTCGGCCTGACGATCCCGGGCCTGACGTTCTATGCCGACAACGCCGGCGACAACCGTCGCGACAACATCTGGGTGTTCGACGTCCGCCTGGATCGCACGTTCAACATCACCGACCGGATCCGCATCCGCGGGTTCCTCGACTTCTTCAACATCACCAACAGCGCCGCCGCCGAGGACCTGACGGTCTCGACGGGTGCGAACTTCCAGCGTCCGTCGGCGATTCTCGGGCCGTTCACGACGCGCCTCGGTATGCGCCTGCTCTGGTAAATCGCGGGTTGGGGTAGGGGGGAGACCCTCTGGCCCCTCCCCAGCCCCAGCCCCCCACGGTTGGACTCCTGTGGGGGAGTCTCTTGAGGCGGAAGGCTCGCCGCGCTAGCGGGCCTTCCGCCTCTTTTTCTGTACCGATTCGGCCCCGGCGCGGGATGGCACAATGCTCGTGTCATGGATCGTGCGGTTACCTACAACTCCTACCTGAAGGTCGATGAGCTGCTGACGCTGCAGCGACCGCTTTCGGATGGCCCGGAGCACGACGAGCTGCTCTTCATCGTCATCCACCAGGTCTACGAGCTCTGGTTCAAGCAGGTGCTGCACGAGCTCGACCACGTGCGGGCGCTGCTCGACGTGAACGACGCCCACCGCGCGCAGCACACGCTCAACCGCGTGCTGACGATCCTCAAGGTGCTCGTGGCGCAGCTCGACATCCTCGAGACGATGACCCCGCTCGAGTTCCAGTCGTTCCGGCAGCGGCTGGAGCAGGCGAGCGGCTTCCAATCGGACCAG
>JBIKUN010000172.1:0-8698 GCA_044347565.1 Vicinamibacterales bacterium
ACAGGTGGTCGAAGACGCCGTCCGTCAGCCGCTCAAGGACTACCTGCGCAGTGCCACGTTCCTCGTCAAGGCCGCCGCCTGGCAGTTCCCGACGTTCAAGCGGATGTCCGAGGCCCAGGAACAGACCCTCGACGAGTTCTTCGAGAACATCTCCGAGGAGGACATGGACGGGCTGCTGGAGTTCGCGTTCCAGCGCTACTTCCGCACGAGCGGCCTGTTCGGCACGGTCGAGCGCGGTCTGGAGATCGCCGGCCAGGTACACGCGGCCGACATCGACGAGATCGCCTGCCTCATCGACTTCGGCATCGAGACCGACACGGTGCTGGCACATCTGCCCTACCTCGATGAGCTGCGCGCCGCCGCGCAGCAGCTGGGCGCCGCCATCGACGACCGCTTCACGCTGGCGTCGCTGCTGGCGGGCGGCACCGTCTCGCATTTCCAGTGCACGCCGTCGATGGCGCGTGTCGTGCTGGCCGAACCGCGGGCCCGGGCGGCCCTGAGCGGTCTGCGCCAGATGATGGTGGGCGGCGAGGCGCTGCCGCCGGACATCGCCGCCGACCTCGCCGCGGTGCGGCCGGCGCGCGTCACCAACATGTACGGCCCGACCGAGACGACGATCTGGTCGACGGTCGGCGATGTGACGCCGCCCGGGCCGTCGGCACACGTGCCGATCGGGCGTCCGCTCGCGCATCAGACCGTCTACGTGCTCGACGATCGCGGCGCCCCGCTGCCGCCGGGCGTCACCGGCGAACTCGTCATCGGCGGCGACGGCGTCACGCGCGGTTACTGGAAACAGCCGGAACTCACGGCGGAGCGGTTCCTCGCCGATCCATTCAGCGGCGCCCCCGGCGCGCGGATGTACCGCACCGGCGATCGCGGACGGTTCCGGCCGGATGGCGACATCGAGTGCCTCGGGCGCGTCGACCATCAGGTGAAGATCCGCGGTCACCGCGTCGAGCCCGGCGAGATCGAGTCGCTGCTGCGCAGCCACGAGGCCGTGGTCGAGGCGGTCGTCATCATGCGCGAGGACAGCCCCGGCGATCAGCGTCTCGTCGCCTACCTGCGCGGTGCCGCCACGCCGCCGGACGCCGACACGATGAAGGCCTGGCTGCGCGGCCGCCTGCCGGAGGTCATGGTGCCCTCGGCGTTCGTCTGGCTGCCGGCACTGCCGCTCACGCCGAACGGCAAGGTCGACCGGCGTGCCCTGCCGGCGCCGGCCGCGCCGGCGGTATCCGCGGCGGCCTCGTCGGCCATGCCGGAGACGGCGGCAGAGGCGATGGTGGCCGAGATCTGGCAGCGGGCGCTCAACATCCCCTCGTGCGGCACGCGCGACAACTTCTTCGACCTCGGCGGACATTCGCTGCTGGTCGTCCAGGTCCTCACCGAGCTGCGGAAGAAGGTCAGCCGGCCCATCCAGATGACCGACCTCTTCAAGTACACGACGATCGAATCGCTGGCGCGCTTCATCAGCGCGGGCGACACGCCGGCGGCCGTCAGTCAGGCATCGGCGCGCGCGTCGCGGCGCCGCATGGCGCTGGAACGCCGGTCCCGCTAGCGGGAACTTCGCCATGACCACCTCCGTGCACGAATCGCCCGACGCGCCGCTCGTCTCGGTCGTCATCGCGTGCTACAACATGGCGCGGTATCTGCCGGCGGCGGTGGTGTCGGTGCTCGGTCAGACGCATCAGCCGGTCGAGGTCCTGGTGGTCGACGACGGCTCCACCGACGATCCGCACGGGGCGCTCGGCCCGCTGCTGGCCGACCCGCGCGTCCACTTCGAGCGCATTCCCAACAGCGGCCAGCCGAAAGCCAAGAACACCGGGATTCGTGCCGCGCGTGGTGCGTTCGTCGCCTTCCTCGACGCCGACGACCTGTGGCTGCCCGACAAACTCGAGCGGCAGCTGCCGCTCTTCGCGAACCCGCGGGTGGGCGTCGTGTACTCCGACCATCAGAACATCGATCCCGCGGGGCGGCTGCTGCCCACGAGCTGCCCGGTGCCGCGGACGGGCCGGGTCACGAACGCGCTCTTCATCGAGAACTTCATCACCGGCATGACGGCCATCGTGCGCCGCGAGTGCTTCGACACGGCCGGTCTCTTCGACGAAGACATCCCGATGGGGATCGACTACGACCTCTGGCTGCGCATCTCGGTGCACTTCGAGTTCGACCATGTCGCCCACGCCTCGTACCTGTACCGGTCGTGGGAGGGGCAGATGTCACGCAAGTTCGAGCAGCGCCTGCGCTGGGCGATTCACATCATGAATCGCTTCCTCGCCAATCATCCCGGCCTCGTGCCCGCCGACGTGCAGCACGAGGCGTGGCTGCACACCTACACGTACGGCGGCGACGCGTTCGGCCGGCAGGGACAGCCGGCGCTGGCCGTGAAGTGGCTGCTGAAGGCCCTCTGGCTGAAGCCCACACACCGGCCCGCGTGGCGGCAGCTGGCGGCGCTGCCGGTGCGCGAATTCCGGCGGCTGAGGAGCGCCTGATGCCGGAGGCACCCGAACGGCCGGCCGCCGCGACCGCGGCGGCACAGGGGACGTGTCTGGCGGGCGCGCGGGTGATCGTGGTCGTCCCGACGCTCGGCCGCGGCGGTGCGGAGCGGCAGGCGATGCTGCTCGCCCGCTACCTGACGCGGCAGGCCGGGGCATCCGTGCACCTCGTCAGCGTCGCCCACGACGATGTCTCGACGACGCTCGTGCCGGAACTCGACGCCGCCGAGCTGCCCTACGAACGCTTCACCCTCGGCGTCGGGCGGTTTCAGAAGCTCGAGCAGGTGCGCGACGTCGTGCGGTTCGGCGCGCGGCTGCGGCAGCTGCGGCCCGATGTCGTGCTGCCATACACGATGCTGTCGAACGTGCTCTGCGGGCTGACGTGGCGGATGAGCGGCGCCCGCACCTGCATCTGGAATCAGCGCGACGAGGGCCGGTCGCGCGTCGCCCGCTGGGTGGAACGCCAGGCCGTCAGGCAGACGCCGTACTTCCTCTCCAACTCGTCGCACGGCGCGCGCTTCCTGATCGAGACGCTTGGCGTCGCTCCCGCGAAGGTCGACGTCATCCACAACGGCATCGAGCTGGCCCGCCCGGTGCGGGATCGGCAGGCCTGGCGCGCCTCGCTCGGCGTCGCGCCCGACGTGGTCGTGGCCACGATGGTGGCCAACCTCCACCGCTTCAAGGATCACGAGACCCTCGTCGCCGCATGGCGGCGCGTGCAGGACGCCCTGCCGCCGGCAGGCACCCGCGCCCTGCTCACGCTGGCCGGCGCCCCCGGCGACCAGGCCGAGGCTATCCGCCAGCAGGTCAGCGCGCTTGGCCTCGACGAACACGTGCGCCTGCTCGGCCCGGTGACCGACGTGGCCGGCCTGCTCGCCGCCTCGGACCTTCTGGTCTTCAGTTCCCACAACGAGGGTCTGCCGAACGCGGTACTCGAAGGCATGGCCGCCGGACTTCCCGTTGTGGCCACCGACTATCCGGGCATCCGGGAGGTGGTGGGCCCGGCCGGCGCGCCGTGGCTGGCAGCGCCGCGCGACCCGGCTGACCTGGCCGAGCGCCTCCTGGGGGTCATCGCGAGTCCGGACATGCGGCACGAGGCGGGAGAGCAGGGCCGGCAGCGTATGGCCTCCACCTTTTCGGTGGACGGCATGGGTGCGGCAACTGCGGCGGTCATCTGCCGCCTGCTGGCGCCGCCACCGCAGGTCGGACCATGACCATCCTGCACGTCGTCGACAGCGGCGGACTGTATGGCGCGGAGGTGATGATCCTGTCCCTTATCGCCCACCAGCGGCGGCACGGCCACGACGCGCGGCTGGTCTCAATCGGCACGCCTGGCGAGCCTCCCAAGCCGGTTGAGCTGGCGGCGGCCGAGCGGGGACTTCCGGTCGAGGCTTCGCGGATGCGGCCCGGCCCGAATCCGGCCGGGGCGCTGCGGATCTGCGCCCTGGCCCGGACGCTCCGGGCCAGCGTGGTACACTCGCATGGTTACAAGCCGAATATCCTGCTCGGATTCGTGCCTGCGCGGGTTCGCGGGGCACCGCTCGTCTCCACAGTGCACGGATATACCCGCGGGTCGCGCCGCATGGCTGCGTATGAGTGGCTCGATCGCCGCGCCCTGCGCCGCTGCGACGCGGTCGTGCTGGTCCACGATGGCATGCGCGACGATCCCGCCTTGGCGCGCCTGCACCAACCCCGGCTGCGGGTCATCGAGAACGGATTGCCCGATGCCGATCCGGCCGACACCACGCCGCCGGCAGATATCGCCGCCTTCTGTGCCCGCGGGCACGTCGTGGGTGCAGTTGGCCGCCTCTCGACCGAAAAGGCATTCGACGTGCTGATTCAGGCGTTCTCGAAGCTGCCGCCTGAGGCACATCTGGCGATCCTCGGCGAAGGGCCGGAACGTGAGCGGCTGACGGCGCTCTCGCAGGCGCTCGGAGTAGCGGACCGGGTGTTGTTGCCCGGTTTTGCCCACGCGCGGTCGGTGCTGCCGCTTTTCGACGTGTTCGTGCTGCCATCGCTCACGGAAGGTCTGCCCATCAGCCTGCTCGAGGCCATGGCCGCGGGCCGGCCAATCGTCGCGACGCGCGTGGGCGGCGTGCCGCACGTCCTGAGCGACGGGCAGTATGGCCGGCTGGTGCCCGCCGGGGACGCCGACATGCTCGCTGCGGCGCTGGGGCAGCTGGTCGCGCACCCCGAAGAGGCCGCCGCACTCGGCGCGGCCGCCCAGGCCCGCAGCCTCGACTACTCCGCGGAGCGGATGGGCGACGCCTACCTTGCGCTCTATGCGGACGTGGTCACCGCCGAACGGGGGACACACTGATGCGTGCCGTGCCACTCGCTCCGCCATCGACGCCCGCGTGGCCGGCCACCGCCACCGGCCGGCCGCGCGTCAATCCGATGGCCGCCCTCGGGCTGAACGTCTACCTGCTCTTCGTCGCCAGCTGGTTCCTGCATCTCGGTCTGCGCATCGAGCCGCTCGGCCTCATCCGGTTCGACTTCCTGCTGGTGCTGGCCTGCGGCGGGCTCGCCCTGCTCGCCAAGTCGGAACCCGGGCCACGCACCTCCGGGCTCAGCTCACAGACGATGATGCTCGTGCTCATCGGCTACGCGATGGTGTCGCTGCCGTTTGTCGAATGGCCGGGCAGCGTCCTCAACCTCGGCCTGCAGAACTTCCTGAAGGCGGCGGTGTTCGGGCTCTTCACGAACGTCTTCGTCACCGACGAGCGCGGTCTGCGCCGGTTGCTCGTCGTGTTCACGTGCACGCAGGCCTTCCGCGTGCTCGAACCGCTGTATTTGCACGTCACCACGGGGTACTGGGGCAGCTTCGCCTCGATGGGCGCCGGCGACGAGTTCATGGATCGCCTGGCCGGCGCGCCGAGCGACATCGTCAACCCGAACGGCCTGGCGTTCGTCATCGTGTCGAGCCTCGTGTTCTGTCACCACCTGGCCCCGCTGTCGAAACTCGGCAAGTGGTTGTACCTGGCGTACGCGCCCCTGGCCATCTGGGCCCTGACCCTCACGGCGTCGCGGACCGGCATCGTGGCGCTGGCGGTGGCCGTGGGCGTCCTGTGGCTCAAGAGTCCGCGCAAGGTGACCTTTGCCGCCGTGGCGATTGCCGCCATCGTCGTGGTGGGCCCGCTGCTGCCACCGGACCTGCAGGACCGCTATCTCTCGATCGTCAGTTCCGATACGAAGAATGCCGGCACGGCATCCGGGCGATCGGAAGGTATCCGGGTGGGCTTCGAAGTGGCGATGCGGCGCCCCTTCTTCGGACACGGTCTCGGCACATCGGCCGAGGCGCAGGCGCATTTCACCAACACCGATATGCCGGCGCACAACCTGTTCGTCGAGATCGCCCAGGAGCTCGGCTTCTTCGGACTCGTGCTGTTCCTCGTCTTCATCGCCGTCGTGACACGCGAAGTGCGGCAGGCCCGGCAGCGCTGCCTGGCCGCCGGCTCCACGGGCCTGGTGCTGAGGACAGCGGACGCCGTGCAGGTGTTCTTCTGGATGAACATGGTGAGCGCCTGGGCCAGCTATGGCCTGTCGAGCTACGAGTGGTACCTGATGGCGGGCCTGTCGGCGGTGATGTCGCGCCTGGCGCTGCAGGCGCCGCCCGCAACCGCCGCGGATGCCCCGACCCGCGCGACCGGAGGCCTGCGGCGCGCGCCCGTGCCCCCCGTGCCGCGTTACGCGCTGAGTCCCCATGGCAGTCGTTGACCTCGCCGCCGCCGTGGTGTTCTGGGGCGGCCTCGCGCTCGTCGCCTACGTCTACGTCGGCTATCCGTTGACGCTGCGTCTGTGGCCGGCGCGGCCGCTGCGCAAGACGGCCGCGGCTGAACCTCCGGCCGTCACCGTGGTCATCGCGGCCTTCAACGAACGCGTCCACATCGAAGACACGGTGCGGAACAAGCTGGCCCAGGACTATCCGGCCGGCCGCCTCGACATCATCGTCGTGTCCGACGGGTCGGTCGATGGCACCGATGACATCGTGCGGCGCATCGGCGACCCGCGCGTCACCCTGCTGCGCCAGGAACCCCGTCAGGGCAAGACGATGGCGCTCAACCGCGCGCTCGAAGTGGCCACCGGCGAGATCATCGTGTTCTCCGATGCCAACTCCACCTACCAGCCCGACACCGTCCGCCGGCTCGTTGCCGCGTTCGAGGCGCCGGAGGTGGGGTATGTGACCGGTCAGCTCCATTACCTCGAACGTGGCGAGACCGCCGTCGGCTCCGGGTCGGGCGCCTACATGCGCTACGAGAACTGGCTGCGGCAGCTGGAGTCGCGCGTCGGCTCGGTTGTCGGTGTCAACGGCGGTGTGGACGCCGTGCGCCGCCGCCTCTATGCGCCCATGCGGGCCGACCATCTGCCCGACTTCATCCTGCCGCTGCGGGTGGTCGCCCAGGGCGCGCGCGTGCTCTATGTGCCCGACGCCGTCTCGTCGGAGTACTCGCTCGACGCGCAGGCCGACGAATACCGGATGCGCGTCCGGGTCAGTCTTCGCGCACTGCACGCCCTGTCCGAGATGCGCGTGCTGCTGTCGCCGCGTTTCGGTCTCTTCGCGTTCCAGCTGCTGGTGCACAAGTGGCTGCGCTACCTGGTGGCGCTGCCGCTGCTGGCCGTACTGCTCGCGAACGTCCTTCTCGCGGGCACGCCGGGTTACGCCGCGCTGCTGGGTCTGCAGCTCCTCTGCTACACACTGGCGGGGATCGGCTGGGCGTCTGGAGGGCGTGTGCGCTGGAAGCCCGTCTTCGTGCCCTTCTACTTCTGTCTGATCAATGTGGCCGCCGCCGTGGCCTTTGTCCGCTTCCTCTCCGGGGAGCGGATGGTGCTGTGGGCGCCGCGCAAGGGAGCCTGACCACATGTGCGGGATTGCGGGAGTGTTCGAGAGCGACCGGGCCGAGCTGATCGATCCGTCATTGGTGCGACGGATGACCGACAGCCTGACCCGTCGCGGTCCCGACGATGCCGGCTACTACACCGACGGGCAGATGGGGTTCGGGATGCGCCGCCTGGCGATCATCGATGTGGCCGGCGGCCACCAGCCGATCCCCAACGAAGACGAGTCGCTGTGGATCGTCTTCAACGGCGAGATCTTCAATCACGAACCGCTGCGCCGCGGCCTCGTCGAGCGCGGGCATCAGTTCCGCACGCGGAGCGACACCGAAACGATCCTGCACCTCTTCGAGGAAGAGGGCCCGGCCTGCCTGCGGCACTTCCGCGGCATGTTCGCCATCGCCATCTGGGATACCCGCAAGCGGCGCCTGTTCATCGCCCGCGATCGACTGGGCATCAAGCCGCTGCACTACTTCTACGATGGCCGCCGCTTCGTCTTCGGCTCCGAGATCAAGGCGGTGCTCACCCATCCCGCCGTGCCGCGCGACCGCGACTGGACCGGCCTCGACGCCTTCTTCACCTACGGCTACGTGCCGGCGCCGTGGACGGCGTACACGCACGTGCGCAAGCTGGAGGCGGGTCACTGGTTGTACCTCGACGATCGCGGCATGACCGTCGAGCGCTACTGGGACCTGGCGCTCGGCCCGGCTCACACGGGCTCCGTCGAGGATCTGCAGGCGGAGTTCCTGGAACGCTTCCGCGAGAGTGTCGACATGCGCCTCCTGAGCGAGGTGCCGCTCGGCGCCTTCCTGAGCGGCGGTGTCGATTCGAGCCTGCTCGTCGCGACGATGGCGCGCGCCTCGGCCGCGCCGGTCAATACCTTCACGATCGGCTTCGGAGGCCGTACCGGCAACTATCTCGACGAACGCGGCTTCGCCCGCGAGGTGAGCCAGCGCTACGGCACCGTGCACCACGAGTACGAAGTGATGCCGGCCGTCGAGACGGCGATGGACGTCGCCGTCGAGTCCTTCGATGAACCCTTCGCCGACGACTCGCTGATTCCGACGCACCACATCTGCGAGCTGGCGCGCCGCCACGTGACGGTGGCGCTCACCGGCCTCGGCGGCGACGAGGCCTTCGCCGGCTACGAGCGCTACCTCGGATTCCAGCTGAGCGTGCTGGCGTCGGCGGCGCCGTGGAAGCAGATGATCCAGGCCGTGTCGCCGCTGGCCCGGGCCCTGCGCGAGGAACAGGGCGGCCACTACCGGGTGAACCATCTGAAACGGTTCGTCGCCGCCGCGGGGTTGCCACCGGCCGAGCGCTGGCAGAGCTATCACGCGGTCTGGCCGGCGGCCGAGCGCCGGGCGCTGTAT
>JBIKUN010000047.1:0-28638 GCA_044347565.1 Vicinamibacterales bacterium
GCTCAGCAGGCCCAGTCCCGTCAGGAATCCGCGCACGGCTCGTTGCATGCGCGCATGATACATGGCACGCGCGTGCACCCTGCGCCTCCTGACGCGGGGACGACGCCACCAGACCCGACGTCCAACGACTGTGCCCGTCTTCGTCCGGCAGCTGCTCGTGCGCGCCCCCGTGGTGCAGGTCTTCGCGTTTCACGAACGCGAGGATGCCCTGCCGCGTCTCAGCCCGCCCTTTCCGCCATTGAAGGTGGTGTCGCGCGATGGCGGCATCCGGCCGGGTGCGCGGGTGGATCTGCGCATCGGGCCCATCCGCTGGCTCGCGCTGCACACCGCCTACGAACCCAACCGCCTGTTCGTGGACGAACAGATCGAAGGTCCGTTCGCCTCGTGGGTGCACCGGCACGAGTTCGAGGCCGTGGACGCGCAGACGACACGGCTCACCGATCACGTCACCTTCACGCTGCCCGGCGGTCCGATCGTGAACGCCCTCTTCGGACGGCTCGTGGCGCTCTCGCTCGTGCCGATGTTCCGCTTCCGGCACGCCGCGACGAAGGCCGCGTGCGAGGCGCCAGGCGCCTGACGTCAGGGGTGGCCGACGTCCCGGTGCCTCACCGCTGGGGCTTCGGCGTGTCGAACACGGCCGGTGCCTGCGGCATGGCCGCGCCGTCGTGCCGTGGCTCCGAGGCGCCGAAGTGCACGCCACCAGGTCCGTTCATCACCGCCTGGCCGTAGCCGAACGTCCCGGTCCGCGGCGGGATGACGTCGAGCCGGTGCCCGCGCGCGGCGAGCGCGGTGCGCGTCGCATCCGGCACGAGCGCTTCGATATCAAGGTCGCAGCCTTCGAAGGTGCCCTTGGTGAAGCGGCCGGCCTCGAGCGCCTGCTGGATCGTGAACCCGTGGTCCACGATGTTCGACACGAACTGCGCGTGCGCCTGTCCCTGATTCCAGCCGCCCATGATGCCGAAGCCGATCTTCGTGCCGCCCTTCTCCATGAAGGCCGGAATGATCGTGTGCAGCGGCCGCTTCCTCGGCGCCAGGGTGTTCGGCTGGCCCTTCGCCAGCGAGAACAGCCCGCCGCGGTTCTGCAGCATGAAGCCGGTACCGGGCGGCACCATGCCCGAGCCGAAGCCGCTGTAGTTGCTCTGGATGAGCGACACGATGTTGCCGTCCTTGTCGACGACCGACATGTAGATGGTGTCGTTCCCCTGCGAGTTGGTGACGCCTTCGAGCCGGCCCGGCTGCACATCGCACGAGGCCTTCGTCATGTCGATGAGCCGCGCACGTTCGGCGGCCCGGCCCTTGTCGAGCATCGCCGCCGTCGGGACGGTCGAGAAGCGCGGATCACCGACGTACTTCAGCATGTCGGCGTAGGCGAGCTTCTTCGCCTCGATCATGACGTGCATGGTGTCGGGGCTGTGGAAGCCGAGCTGACCGATGGGAGACCGCTCCATCAGGTTGAGCATCATCAGCGCCGCCACCCCCTGCGTGTTCGACCCGATCTCGTAGACATTCCAGCCGCGGTAGTCGGTCTTCACCGGCGTCACCCATTCGGGCTGGTACTCGGCAAGATCCGCGAGGGTGAACGTGCCGCCCTGCTCCTTCGAAATCGTGACGATCGCGTCCGCCGTGGGGCCGGTGTAGAAGCCGTCGCGGCCCTTCGCGACAATGCGTCGCAGCGAACCTGCCAGATCGGGGTTCCTGAACACCTCACCGGCGCGCGGGGCCCGCGTGCCGTCGATGAGATACGTCTTGGCGGAATTCGGGTGCTCGCTGTGCATCTTCACCGCGCGACCCCAGCCGGCCGCGACGACTTCGTGCACCGGGAACCCGTGCTCGGCGTAGTAGATCGCCGGGGCGAGCAGCTCGCTGAACGGCTTGGTGCCGAACTTCGCGCGCATCGCGTCCCAGCCGGCGACCACACCGGGCACGGTCACCGAGTAGATGCCGCGCTGCGGCATAGCCGTGATGCCCTTCGCGGCAAGGAACTCAGGCGTGAGCCCCGTGGGCGCCCAGCCGCTGGCATTCAGACCGTGCACCGTGCCGGTTTTCGCCTCGTAGTAGAGGATGAAGAGGTCGCCGCCGAGGCCATTGCCGGTCGGCTCCATGAGCCCGATGGCCGCGTTGGCGGCAATCGCGGCGTCAATCGCGTTGCCGCCGCGCTCGAGGATCTGCACGCCGGCCCGCGCGGCGAGCGGCTGACTCGCGGCCACGATGCCGAGCGTGGTGGCGACCACCGACCGGCCCACGACGGGCGCCGGCGCGCCCGCCTGCTGCCCGGTGGCCACCACCGTCAGGCCGACCACCACCGCCACCAGTCCCACTACCGCGCTCGACACTCTTCGCATGGCCCCTCCCGATCGGCCGGAGTCTACCGCCGCCGTCCGCCGCCCGGAAGTACAATTCGCCGTCGTCACCACCGAGGTCTTCATGTCCCTGCCCCGCCGGATCGTTCTTGCCTGCCTGCGCACCGTGGCCGCGCTCGCCATCGGCGCCGCGCCCGCGCCGGCCCAGCCGGCCCAGACGCCGCGCAACGACCTGCCGCAGCCCTACCGCACGGTGCGCACCTGGGGGCAGCTGCCGCCCGGCGTGAAGTGGGCGGCCGTCACCGCCATCGAACCGGCGCCCGACGGCACCATCTACGTCGTGCACCGCTGCGTGAACAACTCGTGCGAGGGCCGCAGCGAGCCGCCGATTCTCGCCTTCGACAAGACGGGGCGCCTGCTGCGTGCCTTCGGCGCCGGCCTCTTCAACTTCCCGCACGGCGGCACCATCGACCGCGACGGCAATCTCTGGATGACCGACGCCCGCGGCGGCAACGGCATCGGCCATCAGGCCATCAAGCTCAGCCCCGACGGCAAGGTGCTGATGACGCTCGGCACGAAGGGCGTGAGCGGATCGGGTCCGGCCCACTTCGATCAGCCCACCGACGTGGTCGAAGCGCCGAACGGCGATCTCTTCGTGACCGACAGCCACCGCGACGGGAAGAACAACCGCGTGGTGCACTTCCGCAAGGACGGCACCTACGTGCGCGAGTGGGGGCGGAAGGGCGCGGGCCCCGGTGAGTTCAGCGAGCCGCACACGATCGCGATGGACTCGCAGGGCCGGCTCTTCGTCGGCGACCGCGAGAACAACCGCATCCAGATCTTCGACCAGAGCGGACGGTTCATCGAAGAATGGCGGCAGTTCGGCCGCCCGAGCGGCATCACGATCACGAAAGACGACACGATCTACGTCGCTGATTCGGAGTCGGGCGGCCGCGACACCGGCGCCCACGAACTGCCGGGCATCCGCAAGGGCATCCGCATCGGCAGCGCGAAGACCGGCGCTGTCACCGCCTTCATCGAAGACCTGGAGCCGCTCGCCGTCGAACACGCCGGCGCGGAAGGAGTGGGCGTGGATGCCGACGGCCACGTCTACGGCGGCGTCGTGCGCCGGCAGATGCTCGAACGGCACGAGCCGATTCGCACGCTCACGCCCGGCGTGCTGAAGGTCGCGGTGACCACCGATACCCCGACGAATCCCTTCGACTCGCAGCTGTGGATCCGCCGCTATGTCGAGCGGTTCGCGGCGCACCACGGCCTGCGCATCGAGTGGCGCGTCGTGCCGTTCAACCGGTCGTGGGAGCTGGCCGGGCAGGACGCGGTGGACCTCGTGGCCACGAACGTGGCGAGTTTCCCCGATCGCGTGAGCGCGGGCGGCACCTTCTCGGCAGCCTTTCTCTACGAACGCCGGGCGCTCCGGATCACACCCGAACACAAAGGCCACTACGAGACCATCGGCGACTTCGTGGGCCTCAAGGTGGGCGCGGTGCAGGGCATGGCCGCCGAACGTGACCTGCGGCGGCGCGCGCCGGCGGGCGTCGAGATCGTGACCACGGCCACCTTCCCCGAACTCTACGCCCGCTTCGCCGCTGGCGACCTCGATGCCGTAGCCGAGGCCGAGTACTACGCGCTCGACGGCACGGTCATCCCGTCGCACGGGCCCGAGATCGTGCTCATCGACCATCACGACCTCACGCCCGGCCAGCGGGAAGAATCCGTGTTCGTCGTGCGCGACACGAGCACGCATCTGCTGGCCACCGTGAATGCGTTCATCGCCGCCACGAAGTTCCCGCTGCCCTGACCGGCCGGCGGCACGGAGCCCCGACATGACACCCGACGAGAGTGTGGACCGGCTGAACGCCGTGGGCGTGCTGACACGCCGCGAAATCGAAGCACGGATCCTGGCGCCGGTCATCGATGCGCTGGGCCAGCGCTTCGGGCGCGACGAGGTCGTGGCGATCGTGCGCGAGGTGGTGGCCGGGATCGCCCGCGAGCAGGGCCGCGCCATGGCGGCCGCGCGCGGCAATGCGTCACTCCCGAGCTTCGCGCAGACCCTGGGCCCGTGGACGAAGGACGACGCCCTGCGGCTCACGGTCGTGCAGGAGGAGCCGGCGCGCTTCGACTTCGACGTGACGCGCTGCCGCTACGCCGAGATGTATCGCGCGCTCGGCATCCCCGAACTCGGCGAGGTGCTGTCGTGCCAGCGTGACGCCGCGCTCATCGAGGGCTTCAATCCTGACGTGACGCTCGAACGCACGCACACGATCATGCAGGGCGCACCGACGTGTGACTTCCGCTACCACGTGAGCGACCCGTCCACCCGCTAGCTGGGCGTGCGGTCCATCTGCTGCAGCGCCTTGACACCACTGCGCATGCCGAGCAGCCAGATGGCCACGCTCATCACGGCGGCCGCGCCGAACGACGCCGCCATCCCCCACTGCTGCCAGTCGGCGAGCGGACGGTTGCGGGTCTTCGCGAAGAGGTAGACCGACGAGGGCCAGCCGGTGAGCACGATCATCGCGAGCACGTAGAGCACGGCCAGCACCATGAAGGCGACGCCGCCGTACGAGCCGGCGACCTGCGAGGGATTGTCGGCGGCGAACCGCGGGTAGCGCGCGCCGAGGCCCGCCGCGAGCCCCACGAGCGCGAACGACATGAAGAAGACCGAGACAGCGGCCACCTGCTTGAGGAACGAGTCGCTGCCGAGGAACTCGTTGCCCACGATGGTCAGCACCTCGGTGAGCACGAGCACCGGGATGAGGCCGGTCCAGAACTTCGACCACAGGAAGTCGCGCAGCGAAATCGGCGCCGTGCGGATGATCCAGAAGGCCGCGCCTTCGGCCGACACCGCCGGGAAGACGAAACGCACCGTCACCGTGGCCATCACGAAGCCGGCCATCCCCAGGTTCAGGAAGGCGTAGGCGTTCTTGATGACGCCACTCATGTAGGGGATGCGGTCGAGGTCCAGCACGCGGAAGTTGTAGAGATAGACGAGCACGAGCGCCACGAGCAGCAGGAGCTGCGACCACTGGCTGACATCGCGCAGGAACACCTTCAGGTCCTTCACGAGGAGTTGCCGCTGCACCGGCGCAAGCGGCAGCAGACCCACCGCGCGGTCGACGATGCGCCACTCGGCGAAGCGTGCCTTCCGGGCTTCCTGCGACTTGCTGTAGCCGGCGAAGTGCCAGCGCTCGAACGCAGCGGCGAGGCCCACGACGAGCGCCGCGGCGGTCGTCCAGAGCGCCGCCACATGCAGCCAGTCGCTGCCGCCCTGCAGCCCGGCGAAGATCGCCTCCCCCGCCCAGAACGACGGCAGGAGTGGCGTCACCGGCGACTGCAGCGTGGCGAAGAAGTCGGTCACGACCGGCATCGACTCGACGCGCAGCAGCCGTTCCGGCTGGATGACCCGCAGCAGAATCACGAGGCTCATCGCGAAGACGAGGCCCATGAGCATCAGGATGTCGCGGGCCCTCCGCGCCGGGAACACGTTCACGAGCAGCAGCGTCACTGCCGTGCCGAGGCCTACCGGGATGACCACGAACGGCGCCACCGTGAGCGTGGCCACCGCGATGAACGACCACGGCGCGCACTTCGCGATGCCGATGCCGGTCAGCACCGGCACGAGGAACACCACCACCATCCAGCCGGCCTGGGCGAGCGTGCGGGCGAACCGCGCGAAGAACAGGCGCCGGGCGGACACGGGCGAGGCGAACACGAGCCGCAGGTCGTCCGACAGGAAGAACGTCGAGAGCGCCGAGACCACGCCGCTGAAAGCGAGAAACGACAGGAATGTGAGGAACAGCCACGACAGGCCGATGCGGATGAGGTAGTCGCCGAGTTCGGCGTACTGCGCCGCCTGATAGGTGACCCAGAAGGCGCCGAAGACGAGCGCCGCCATCACGGCGAGACCGATGCCGCCGAACACGAGCCCGCGCAGCAGATCACCGCGCTCGCGCCGCCGCGCCCGGTTACGCGAGGCCCAGACGCCCGGCAGCAGCAGGAACGTGAACGGACGTGTCAGCACACCGGCGTGATGGGCTGCCACCTACACCACCTCGTCGATTTCCTGGAGGCCGCTGCCGCCGGTCAGCTTCAGGAACACGCTCGTGAGCTCGTCGTCGCCGCCGCCGGCCAGCGCGCGCACCTCGGCCACCGTGCCGTGCGCGATGATCTTCCCCTTGAGGATGATGCTGATGAGATCGCACATCTCCTCGGCCACTTCGAGCGTGTGCGTGCTCATGAGGATGGCCACGCCGCGGTCGGCCATCTTGCGGAAGACGTCCTTGATGAGGCGCGCGCCGCGCGGGTCGAGGCCCACCATCGGCTCGTCCACGAGCACCGCCTTCGGCCGGTGCAGGAAGGCCGCGCTCATCACGAGGCGCTGTTTCATGCCGTGCGAGAAGCTCTCGACCAGCTCGTTCTTCCAGCGCCCGAGTTCGAAGAGATCCAGCATCTCGCCGACGCGCGTCTCGATGGCGTCGTCCTGCATGCCGTAGAGGCCACCGTGGAAGCGGAGGAACTCCCCTGCCGTGAGCTTCTCGTAGATGAAGGGCCGGTCGGGGATGAAGCCGAGGGCCGCCTTGGCCGCTTCGGGTGCCACCGCCGAGTCGTGGCCGTCCACGAGAATGCGGCCCGCCGTCGGCTTGAGCAGGCCGGCGACCATGCGGATCGTCGTGGTCTTGCCGGCGCCGTTCGGCCCGAGGAAGCCGTGGATCTGTCCCGGCTGCACGTCGAGCGAGACGCCGTCGACCGCGGTGAACTCCCCGTAGACCTTGCGCAGTTCGTGGACGGCGATCACGAGCCCCCCCGGCATGGCAGCGCCCAGCAGCCGCACGCCTGACGCGTGGGCAGGGCGAATGAGAGCGGACGCGCGTCGGCGGCATCCGCGAGTTCGCGGCCGACGACGACGGGCGAGGTGTTCGGCAGCATCTCGGCCTCGAGCACCGTGAGCTTCAACTGCCCGATGAGCGGCAGGATCGCCGTCTGCTTGTCGAGCCCGCCCTGCAGCAGACGCAGGTGCGTGGCATCGGCCGGGAACTGGTTGAAGGTCGGATCGACCGGCAGCCAGTAGCCGCGCGCCGGGCCATCGTCGATCCACACTTCCGGCCACGCGTGGTAGTAGAAGGCGCCGCGCACCATGGCGAGCCCCACGTTGATGCGCGCTGGCAGGCCAGCCGCACGCGCCAGCGCGACGTAGAGCGCCGTGTGTTCGTTGCAGTCGCCGACCTTCGTGCGCAGCACTTCCTTCGCCGACGGCAGACTCACCGTGGGCTTCTTGTCGAGCATCGCGTTCACTTCGCGCACGAGCCGCTCGGCTTTGGTGCGCGCGTCGGTCGCGCCGCCGACGATACGCCGCGCCTGCTCGACGATCTCAGGGTCGTCACTTTCGATGAATGTCTCGGGCTGCAGGTAACGCAGGCGGTCCGGGTTGGCCGGTCCGGCGACGAGCGTGCGCGGGTCGCGCACGTCGAGCACGGCGCCGGTCATGCGCTGCGTGGCGCCGGCGAAGTCGAAGCCGGTGAGGTCCACGCCGCTGAACTCCACCTTGAGCCGCACCACGTCGGTGGGTTCGGTGACCGGCACGCGCAGCGTCGGCACGATGGCCGCTGCCTGCAGCATGTCGGAGCGCACGCGCGCCGACACCGCCATCTGCTGCGCCTGCTCCGGCGTTTCGCGTACGGACATCAACCCGAGCGGACTTTCCTCGCGCACGATGGCGCCGGTGTCGGTGATCCACGCGGTGGTCGTGAGGCCCGAATAGGCGAGATCCACCTTGAAGGCCGGCAGCGGCCGGCCGCTGGCGGCGACGATCTCGCGGTCGTGCACGCGGATCTTCACCGGCTGGTTCGCGAGCGTGGCCGGATCGAACACCATCAGTTCGTGCGTGGCGCCGGCCTTGAGGCCCGCGCTCGCGAGGCGCCGCGCCATGTTCAGCATGAGGGCCGGGGGTTCCCTGAGCGTGCGCGTTTCGGTGCGCTCACTGCCGGCGCTGCGGATGGTGACGGTGAGCGTCAGGCCATCGACCGTGCCCGAGAGGGCGAGCGGCCCGGTGCCAGGGTCGAGCGAGAAGTCGAATGAGCGGAGCTGGAAGGCCTGATCCACGCGCGCCGTCGTGCGGATGGCGGCGGGAGTGGTCGCGCCGAGGAGCGACATCTGCAGCCGGCCGTCTTCCTGCAGTTCGAAGCCGCCGTCGATCGGCACGATCTGGCCCACGGTGAAGCCGACCTTCTCGCCGCGGTAGTAGACGCCGCGCCACTCGGCCTCGGTGCCGTAGCGTGCAAGATCGGTCGCGAGGTTGGCAGGCGAGGCCTGAAGGTAGGCGCGGTGCAGCAGCACGCCCATACACGCGACCCACGCCACGAGGGCCACGTAGGAGAGCGGGCGGGTCACCCGCCGAGGCAGGGCGCCGAGCAGACGGACGCGTGGCGGAGCGGAGTTGGCCACCAGCATATGTATCGGCGCCTGGCGGCCTCGTCGTGAGCCCGGAGGCATGCGCACGGGCCGCCGACCTTGACCGCCCGCGCGGCCTCCGACAGACTGACGTGCTCCCCCCCTCTGGACCTGCTGTGCACAACGACGCTGACCAAGCCCCGTACTGCGCGCTGCTGGCGTGCACGCTGCTCGCCGCAGTGCTGCTGGCGTGGTTCGGGGTCTTCGTCCGGCCCCTCATCGAGTTGCCGGCCGACCTGCTGATGTTCTCCGAGACAGCGTTCGTCGAGAACATGATCAAGCTGCAGTCGGGTCTCCCCCTCTACACGGCGCCCTCCGACAGCAACTCGATCGTCTACAACCCGGGCGCCTTTCTGGCCACCCACGCCGTGGCGGTCGTCGCGGGTCTCACGCGCTCCGTTCCCGGCCTGCGGGCAATTCAGCTCGGGTTCTGCCTGCTCGCGGCGATGATCGCGACGGCATGCGCCCGCGAGCTGCGCGCATACGCGCGACCGGACGAGCCGGCCCGCCACCGCGCGACGTGGGTGATGTTCACGCTCCTCGCGATGATGCTCGTGGCCACGGCACCCGACGCCAACCGCTACACGTTCGCGCTGCATGTCGATGCCTCGGCCCTGCTGGTATCCATGGCGTGCTTCTGGAGCCTGGTCACCTACTACCGCCACGGAACGCGCATGACCGTCGTCGCCATGTCGGTCCTGCCAGCCCTGGCGTTCTCGGTGAAGCAGTCCCTGGTCATCTGGCAGGTGCTGCTCGTCATCGGGGTGCTGCTGAAGGGCCGGGCCCACGTACGGACGGCTGCCGTCGTGGCCGCCGCCGGCAGCCTGTGCATCGGTCTTGTGACCGCCGCCTGGTACGCGGTGTGGGGGGACTCGTACTGGTTCTGGGCCTTCACCGTGCTCGGCGGGCGCAGCAGCGTGGCACTCGACGCCGCCGCCCCGAGCATTTCGATTCCCAGGTTGATCGACCACTTGCTCCGGATCTGGCCGAACGTGGCGATCGGGCTCGCCAGCGTGTGGGTCCTCACGGCCTCCGGCGACGGCGTCCGGCGGCTCGGACCGTTTGCCGTGATCTGGGGATTGCTCTTCCTGGCCGAGGCGTACGCCAGCTCATCCGGCTGGGGCGCCCTCTATCATTTCGGCCCGGGCGTGCTGGTGAGCGCGGTCTTCCTGTTTGCGAGCCTGCCCGCCGTCTGGTACGCGCGCCCCGCCGTCGCGCGCGACGCGGCGGTCATCTCCTGGGCCCGGGCCGGCGTGTTGTGCAGCCTGGTGCTCGCCGTGTTCGCCGTCTGGAACGTCGTGCCCTCGGGCGATGCGAACCACCCTCGGTATGTGAAGAAGTATGAACGGCCGGCGGATGTCTATCGCTACATCCGTGACATCGAACGCGAGTTCGAGGGGCTGCCGGCAGACAAAGTGCTGCTGGGCGTGGGCAGCTGGATCTACCTGCGGGAGGGCGTGCTGCAGAAGGATCGCGCCGTGTCGCTCGCCGACCAGCCTCCGGCCGGGACGTACACCAATTTCGACGTCACGACGGCCCGCCTCCGGCAGCGCACCTACGACAAGCTCCTGCTCCAGAACTTCCATACTCCGTACTTCCTGTACGAATGGGCCACATGGCCACGCGAGTCGGGCTTCCGGGCCGCCGTGCTGGAGCACTATGACGAAGTTGGCACGATCGAGCCGGCGCAGGGCAGCCCGTATGTGGAGCGGGACATCCAGCTGGCGGACCCTGTCAGCGTGTTCGTGCCGAAGCGACGTTGACGCGGGGCGGCCGCGCCTACGACTGCTGACCGGTGCCGGTGCGCGGCGTGGCAATCACCGGCGGCACCACCGTCTTCCGCCACTCGACCAGGTCGTTCGAGAAGCGCATCCGCAGCAGGTGCGTGAAGAACTCCCAGCAGGTGGAGGCACGCACGTGCGAGAGCCCGTTGCCGCGCATGCGCGCGAAGACGTTCAGCTCGAGCACGCGGACGCCGAGGTAGCGCGCCTTCACGAGCATTTCGGGGTCGAGCAGCCAGTTCGTGGAGCGGAGCTGCATCGCCTGCAGCACCTCGCGGCGCATGAGCCGCGGCTGGCCGTTGACGTCGAGCGAGCCGAGGTTCGGCCAGAGCAGCCACACGAAGCCGTTGTAGCCGATGGAGATGATCTTGCGGAGGACACCGTCCATCCGGAAGCGGCGCCGCACCTTGGCGATGATCATACCGTCGGTGGCGGTGGCAGCTTCGAAGAGCCGCACGAGGTCCTCGGGATCCACCTGCCCATCGGCGGCCACCGTGCCCACCCACGGCGCGACCGCGGCGGGCACCCCCTGCAGGATGCCGTTGCCGTAGCCGATGTTGGTCGCCACCTGGACGGGCGTAATCTCGGGATGCTCCGCCGCATACTGCTGGATGAGGTCCCACGTGCGGTCGCGTGAGCCGTTGTCCACCGTGATGAGCTGCAACCGGTAGCCTTCCCGCTGGAAGGCCCGCACCAGGCGCGGCACCGAGTAGGGCAGCGACTCCACTTCGTTGTAGCAGGGCATGATGAGGGACAGGTGCGGTGGGTTCGCCATGGCTTCCAGGGTTGAGCCTTGCGGCATGCTGCAATCTTAGGGCTGACGGCCGGCGGCCGGCGGCGCCGACGCCAGGAAGGCGGCGGTGGCGGCCACGCCCTCGGGGATTCCGGTGGACGGCACCCAGCCCAGCCATGCCCGGGCGCGTTCCACCGTGACCGTGTCGTGCGTCATCTCTTCCACGCGCGTCGGCAGCGCGCCGAACTGGAAGCGGCCCGGTGTGAGACCGAGCGCCGCTTCGGCGCAGGCGACGAATTCGCGCACCGTGTGCAGGTGTCCGGTCGCCAGATTCACCGTGGGCCACGGCGCCGAGCACTGCAGGGCCGCCCGAATGAGACCCTCCGCGACATCCCCCACGTACGTGAAGTCGCGCTGCTGCAGACCGTTCGTCATGGGCACGGCGTCAGTCGAGGACCTGGCGCCCAGAATAGACGGCAGGAGCCGTCCGTCGTGCTCTCCCGGTCCATACACGGTGAAGAGCCGTGCAGTGACCGCCCGCAGGGTGCCGGCCGCCACCGCCGCCTCGACGAGGCGCGTCGCCGCGAGCTTGGTCCGGCCGTAGACCGTGGTGGGATGCACGACGGCGTCTTCGGCGAGGTGTCCGCCGATGGCGCCGTACTCGAGCGCCGACCCGGTGTGCACGAGGTGCAGACCGGGCCAGTCGCTGCCGGCCGCCGCCGCGGGCACGAGGTCGAGCAGACGCCGCACGAGGTCCACGTTGATGGCCTCGGCGAGCGCCGGGTCGCTCTCGCGCCGGTCGACGCCGTAGCCGGCGAGGTTGCAGGTCAGCTCGGGGCGGACATCGCGGTAGAACGCCGCCAGATCCGCGGCCTGCCGCACGTCCACGCGGGCGATGCGAGCCTGGATGCCGTAGGACGCCGCGATCCCGGCCGCTGCCGCCTCGTCGCGCACCACGAGCCACACCTCGGCGCCGGCGCGGCTCGCTTCGCGCGCCACCCAGCGGCCAATGAATCCCGTGGCCCCGAGAACAGCCACCCGGCGACCGGCGAGGGCGCGCGCGAACTGGCTCACTGCGCGGCCTTCGAGGGGTCGCCGTCGGGGTCGGCGGGTCGGGGTACAAACGTCAGCGGCGCCCCGGGAGCGATCGGGCCGGCCACCACCACGTAGCCCGCACCGGTGCGCGACGGTCCGTCGACGATCCAGAGCGGACGGTCCGGAAAGGCGGCCCGCAGTTCCGGGATCACCGTCGCGTCACGATTCCAGGCGTAGAGCGGCACGGGCGCCGTCCAGTCGAGCGGATTGTAGGTGGCGGCAGCGGCGTAGTCCGGCGCGTTCTTCCCGCTCACCACCACAATCGCGCGGCCGAAACCGTGCGACGCCGCCAGCACGCGCACGTCGGGACGCATGCCGCGGAAGCCGTGATATTTGTCTGTCGCGCGCCACGGCACGAAGACCACGACGGCGACCAGGCTGGCGATGACGGCCATCACCGTGCCCTTCCGCTGCGCGAGTCCGGTGATCGTGTCGAAGGTGTGGATGCCGCGGGCGGTGAGTGCGATGAGGGCCGGCAGCGCAAGATACCAGTAGCGCGCGCCGAAGTCGGGCCCGCCCGAGAAGTAGTTGGCGAAGTAGGCGGCCCACACGATGAGGGCCAGCCCGGTGAGCGCACGGTCGGGGCGTTCGAAGCGTCCGCGCAGCAGGTGCACGAGGAGGAACGCGAGCGAGCCGGCGCCCCAGCCGAAGAGTTCGACCTGCGTGGCCGTGAGGTTGAGGTTGGTGTTGATGAGGCCGTCGATGACGTCGTGTCCCGGCCGCGGATCGAGGCCCCAGCCCATGCCGCGGTTGGCGCCGAAGCCGTAGTCGTTCGACCCGGGCGCGCTGTGGCGATCGCTGTACTCCATGATCGGGAAGCGTGAGCCGCGGCCGGTGAAGTGGGCGTTGTAGGGCAGCAGGAACGCGGCCACGGCCATCGCGCCGAGCACCAGCCCGGCGGTGGCGGCCGGACGCAACCGCCGTCCGCCGAAGCCGATGGCGGTCAGTCCGAGGGCCAGCGCCGCGATGAGCGCGTCGAGCTGCCGCACGATGGCGAGCAGCCCGAGCGCCATGCCGGCGAGCACCGCCCACGCCGCGCGGTCGGTGCGGCGCGCGCGCTCGACCCCCACGGCGGCGAGGAGCGCGATCGTGAGCGTGGCAGTCTGCGGCATGAAGCTCATGCCGAGGAAGAGCGCCCAGGGCGAGGCCGCGAGCAGCAGCACGCCGGCCCGCTGCACGCGCCGGCCGTACCACGCGTGCAGCAGCAGCGCGACGAGCAGCACGTTCACACCCGAGAGCAGCGGATTCACCCAGCGCTCGGCGCCGAAGAACGCGCCCACGGCGAGCACGGCCGGCCAGCCCGGCGGCACCACGGTGTACCAGCCCTGCGGCGAGGCCGTCGTGAGATAGGTCTCGAAGGCGCGATGCACCGGCGGCACGTCGATGGCCAGGAGGCCCTGCGCGAAGTAGCGGGCCTGAAACAGATAGGCCACCTCATCGGGCACGTGGGGATGGTTCTGATACACCCACTCGTTGAGCGCGAGGCAGGCCACGACCACCGCCACAGCCGCCGTCCATTCGACGCGGCCGAGCGCGGGCCCGCGGTCTTCGGCGCGTTCCGTGAACGAGGCGCGCGCCGGCGCCGCCAGCGCCGCGAGACCGATGGTGGCCGCCTGCAGCAGCGCGAGCACGCTGCCGGTGACGACCTCGCGCACGTAGGCCGCGACATCGCGATTGAGCGTGGCGCTCAGCATCACCGTGGCGAGGCCGAACATCGCGAGGCGCGCCCAGCCGAACGCCGTGCCGACACCGCCGCCGAGACGCCGCAGGCGTCCGCCGGTGGCCCAGCCCGCGGCCACGAGGAGCGCCTGCCCGCCGAGCACGGCGAGCGCCACCGGACGACCGGCCAGCTGCGGCCAGTCGAGCGCATGCTGATAGCGGATCGGCGTGCCCGCCTGAATGAGTTCGAGCGCGGCCAGCGCGCCGATGACGGCAAGCGCCGCCCAGCGCCCGGTCGTCGCCCACGGCGACGGGGCGCTCACGGCCACCATTGCCAGCGCCACGAGGCCGGCCAGCCAGAACCGCGCACCGGGGAGCACGCCCGCCACCTCCAGGGCCGCCGCGGCCGTGCTCGCCGCGAGGCCCAGGGACAGGGTCGTGAGCAGCTGTCGGTCGAGGGCAGACATGAGGTGGGCGCTCGGACTATCGTCCGAAGTCGATCGGGAGTGTAGTCTCCGTCCTGTCACGATGCGTGCAGATGTGTCATCTGCACGCGACTGAAGCGCCCCAGCAGCCCGCTGATTCCCACTGAGGACGCGCGTGCCCGGCGCCTGCCCCACCAGTCGCTGCGGTTTGCGTTCTTCTTCTTCGTGGCGGCGTACCTCGTCGGTACGCTGCTGTCGCTCGCCGCCATCCTGATGGAAGAGGTCGGCTACCGCCAGCTCGCCGTCTGGTTCCGTCTCAAGGCGTTCGTACGCTGCTTCCAGGGCGATCATTCCTGGGGCCGGATGAAGCGCGAGGGGTCTGGCCCGGCGCCGGCGGCCGCCGCCGGAATGCGCCCCGCCGCGTGACAGCCGTGCCGGCGCCGACATACGCTGTCGTCGCATGAGCACAGCACACGACCCGTCCGAGGCCACCGCTCCCTGGACCCGTCAGCACCTCCTCGTGGCCGGCGCGGCGCTGGGCGTGGCGGCCGTGGCCGCCGTGGTCGCCTACGCGGCCGCCGCTCCCAAGGTGCAATCCCTCGTGGGCCTGCTCGTCATCCTCACCATCGCCTTCGCCGCCTCGACCGACCGCGGCGCCATCGACCGGAAGACCGTGGCGTGGGGCCTCGGGCTGCAGGTGCTCTTCGCGCTGCTCGTGCTCAAGACGACGCCCGGCCAGCAGCTCTTCATCGCGCTCGGCCAGGGCATCAACCGCCTGCTCGACTTCGCCAACGTCGGCGCCGGCTTCGTGTTCGGGCCGCTCGGCAACAAGGAAGCGTGGCCGCGCATCATGACGACGGTGCTCGGGCCCGAAGGCGCGCAGTATGGCGTGATCTTCGCGTTCCAGGTGCTGCCGACGATCATCTTCATCGCCGCGCTCTTCGCCATCCTCTACTACCTGGGCGTGATGCAGTTCGTCGTGCGCCTCTTCGCCTTCGGCATGCGCCGCGTGATGAAGGCGAGCGGCGCCGAGTCGCTGAACGTGGCGGCCAGCATCTTCATGGGGCAGACAGAAGCGCCGCTCACGATTCGCCCCTACCTGCCCGAGATGACGCGATCGGAACTCATGACGGTGATGACCTCCGGCATGGCGCACATCTCCGGCGGCATCATGGCGGCCTACATCCTCTTCGGCATCGAGGCGCGCCACCTGCTCACGGCGGTCATCATGACGGCGCCGGGCACGCTGATGATGGCGAAGATGTTCGTGCCCGAAACCGGGTATCCGAAGACGATGGGCACCGTCTCCCTCGAGGTCGAGAAGACCGACGTGAACATCATCGACGCGGCTGGCCGCGGCACCGCCGAAGGGCTGCATCTGGCGCTCAACGTCGGCGCGATGCTCATCTCGTTCCTGGCGCTCGTCGCGATGCTCAACGCCGGGCTCGGGCTCGTCGGCCTGAGCATGCAGCAGATCCTCGGCTGGGGCTTCGCGCCGCTCGCCTGGAGCATGGGTGTGCCGTGGCAGGACGCGACCACGGTGGGCAACCTGCTCGGCACGCGCATGGTGCTCAACGAATTCGTCGCCTACTCCCAGCTCGGGCCGCTCAAGGACGTGCTCGATCCGCGGTCGTTCACGATTGCCACCTTCGCGCTCTGCGGCTTTGCCAACTTCAGCTCGATCGGCATCCAGATCGGCGGCATCGGCGCGCTCGCGCCCAACCGCCGCCATGACCTGGCGCGCCTCGGCATCCGGGCGATGGTGGCCGGCACGCTCGCCAACTTCGTCACGGCGACGATTGCGGGATTCCTGCTGTGACGGGCACGCTCTTCCTGCTGCTGGCCTATTCGGCCGGCATCATCGGCCTCGGCCTGTGGATCGGGCGGAAGGTCCGCACCGCGGAAGGCTTCTTCGTGGCCGGGCGATCGCTTGGCCCGGGCCTCGTCTTCTCGACGATGCTCGCGGCGAACATCGGCGCCGGGTCCACGGTGGGGGCGACCGGCCTCGGCTACCGCGACGGCCTCTCCGCCTGGTGGTGGGTAGGCTCGGCCGCCATCGGCTCGATCGCGCTGGCCTTCTGGATCGGGCCGGCCATCCACCGCCTCACCGTGCGCCACAACCTGCGCACGGTGGGCGACTATCTCGAGCACCGCTTCGGTCCCACGGAACGTGTGCTCATCGGCCTGCTGCTGTGGGTGGGCGCCCTCTTCATCCTGAGCGGCCAGCTCATCGCGCTGGCGTGGATTCTCGGCGTCGTGGCCGGCGTGCCGAAGCTCTGGGGCTGCATCATCGGCGGCGTCGTCGTGACCACCTACTTCGCCGCCGGCGGCCTGCTCACGTCGGCCTGGGTGAACATGGTGCAGCTCGTCGTGAAGCTCGCCGGCCTCGGCATCGCACTGCCCTTCGCGTGGGCCGCCGCCGGCGGCTGGCCGGCCATCGAGGCGCTGCAGCCCACCGAGACCTACTGGGGCTTCATGCGCGGCGGCGCCTCGGGCTGGGTCTATCTCGCGATGCTCGCGCCGGCGTTCGTCGTGTCGCCAGGACTGCTGCAGAAGGTCTACGGCGCGCGTGACGCGTCGGCCGTGCGCTGGGGCGTGGGCCTGAATGCCCTGGGCCTCTTCCTCTATGCCATCGTGCCCGTCGGCATGGGGATGATCGCGCGCGTGCGGTTTCCGGAGCTCGCCTCCCCCGAACTTGCGCTGCCCACGCTGCTGCTCCAGGGTGTGCCGCCGGCCATCGGCACGCTCGGACTTGCCGCGGTCTTCTCGGCCGAGATCAGCGCCGCCGATGCGGTGCTCTTCATGCTGACCACCTCGGTCACGCGCGATCTCTACTCGCGCTTCATCGACCCGTCGGCGGATGAGCGCAAGCAGCTCCTCGTGGCGCGCATCGCCGCCGTGGGCCTCGGCGCCGCCGCGGTCGTGCTGGCGATGACGGCCGAGTCGGTCATCGCCGCGCTCAGCATCTTCTACACGCTGATGGGCGTGGGCCTCTTCGTGCCGATCCTCGCCGGGCTCTTCATCCCGCGCGCCAGCTCCGCCGGCGCCGTTGCCTCGACGGTCTGCGGTGTGCTCGGCGTGCTCGCCGTGCAGACGTTCGGACACCCGGGCCCGTCGTGGATGACGCCGGCGATCTGGGGTCTGCTTGCGGCGGTGACCGCCATGGCCGTGTCGCTCGTGGTCGTGCCGCCGCCCGCCGCCGCTTGCACGCGGTGACGAACGACGACAGGCGCAGCCGCTATTTCTTCGGCTTCGCGGCTGATTGCGTCCGCGTGTCCGGCACGAAGTACTGCCGCGCCGGCATCGCCACCTTCGGCAGCGTCGCCCTGTCCATCACGGCACCGGCGTCGATGACCCCGTTGGCGTGCAGCAGGAACGCGGTCAGCGCATAGACCTCGTCGTTCGTGAGCGAGCCGGGCGCCGTCGTGGGCATGGCGCGGCGGATGTAGTCGAACACGGTCGTGGCGTAGGGCCAGTAGTTGCCGATCGTGTGCGGCACTTTCGGGTCCGCCGCGAACGGAAAGCCGTCGCCGGGCACGCGGCCCACCAGCACGTCGTTCGGCCCTTCCTTCCCGGTGGCGCCGTGGCACTGCGCACACTTCGAGGCGTAGATCGTGGCGCCGGCGGCTGACGTGCCAGAGCCCGCCGGCAGGCCGGTACCATCCGGCCGCACGTCGATGTCGAGAGCGGCGATCTCGGCCGGCGTGGCCGCCCGGCCGATGCCGTAGCGGGCCGGCGGCTGCGCCAGCACCTGGCCGGCCGCGGTGAGCATGAGCGCCGCGACGGCACCACGACGAATCACGCGCCTCATGCCCACGACTCCTCCTTGTAGACGACCGTGCCATCGGCCTGCACCACCCAGCCGGTGATCGGATTGAGGTGATACGTCGCCGTGCCTGGTCCGCGCTGCGCGAGCAGCTCGGCCTTCGTGGGCTGCATGTAGCCGGTGTCGTCCACCGCGCGGCTCATGAGCACGGCTTCGCCGCCGGTCCACTGCCACATGTGGCGGAAGCGCGTGTGCGCGAGCGGCAGCACGGGCTCCTGCAGCTGCGCGGGCACCCACGTGGCGCCGCCATCGGTCGAAACATCCACGCGCGCGATCCGGCCCGCCCCCGTCCAGGCGATGCCGGTGATCTCGACCCAGCCGCGTTCGAGGCGATTCGGAAACGCCGGCGCGGTGATGAGCGATCGCGCGTCCATGCGGAAGCTGAACTGCCGCGACGTGCCGTTGGCGAAGGGCTCGGTGTACTTGGACGTTTCTTCGCGCGTCATGAAGGGTGCGTCAGCCACTTCGATGCGCCGCAGCCACTTCACGCTGGCGTTGCCTTCCCAGCCCGGCAGGAAGAGGCGCGCCGGGTAGCCCTGTTCCGGGCGCAGCGCCTCGCCGTTCTGTCCATAGGCGATGAGCGCGTCGTCGAGCGCCTTCTCGATGGGCACGCTGCGCGTGAGCACGGCCGCATCCGCACCTTCCGCGAGCAGCCAGCGGGCGCCGCGCTGCACGCCCACTTCGCGCAGCAGCGTCGCGAGGCGCACGCCGGTCCACTCGCTCGTGCTCGTGAGGCCGGCCAGCATGCCCGGCGTGGTCTCGGGTCCCGCGGTGCGGCCGAGATTGCCCGAGCACTCCAGGAAGTGGATCTGCGAGTGCGACGGGAAGCGCTTCAGATCGGCCAGCGTGAAGATCGTCGGCCGGTCGACCATCCCGTGGATGAGCAGCGAGTAGGTCTCCGGCGCGATCGCGGGCACACCGGCGTGATGCCGCTCGAAGTGCAGGTCGGAGGGCGTGATGATGCCCATCAGATCCTGATGCGGCGTGCTCGACACCGCCTGCCCGCGGACGATGCGCTGCACACGGGCCGTGGCCGCGCGTTCGCCCACCGCGCGCGGGCCAGGGCCGCGCCTTTTCGTCGGGTCGGCAGGCGCCTGCGCGCCGGCCGTGCGGCCCAGGGCCACGGCGCCGGCCGCGCCGGCAAGGAGATCGCGTCGGGTCACTTTCATATCGGAGCACCTCGCGCCCGGATGGACGACGGCGGGAGTATACCGGCTATGGCTCGCCGAGCGCCGGGGCGGCCAGCTGGCGCGCGTAGGTGCGCACGTCGGGCGGCCAGGCGCGCGTATGTGCGTCGAAGCGCGCCGCGTTGCCCGCGAAGAGGGCGCGGATGGCTTCCTCGAAACCGGGCAGATCGCCGGCGAGCGCCGACATGAACCGGTACGACACTTCCTGCGCACGCCGCACGCGGTCGCGGCCCACGTTCGCCCGCCGGGCCTCGTCCACGAGCCGCCGCAGCGCCACCGACGCCCCGCCCGGCTGCCCGTTCAGCCACTGCCAGTGCCGCGGCAGCAGCGTCACCTCACGCGCCACGACACCCAGGCGCGGCCGGCCGGGCCCGCGCGGCGCCGCATCGGGGTCGTCGGTGAGGCGCACGCGCCTGAGTTCGCGCGCCGCCACCAGCGTCAGCACGTCGTCTGGCGTGCCGCTGTAGTCCACGTCGATGAGGTCGCCGGTGGCGTCCTCGAAGATGAGAAGCGAGGCCCTCGGCGAGCGGTCGAAGGCCGACTTCGCGGCGGCAACCACCTCGGCCAGCGCCCCGTGCGCCAGGCGGCGAGGGCCGTCGAAGGCGGTGCACAGGCCACGGGCGCGACGGGTGGCAGGCGTGGACATGCGCTGATTGTACCCGGGTGATATTCAGTGCCCGCCCGGCCGGCGGCGGCGCGGCGTCGCGCCGCGTGCAAGACATCCGGTGGCCGCCGTTCTCTCTCCGGAGGACGACACCGATGCCCGCAGCCACCGGCATCCGCGGCTGGATCACCGCCGACCCGCGTCACGGCCAGATCGCCACGCTTGCCACGCTGCTCGCCTACGGCGTGTCGCAGCTCGCCTTCGACCTGACCGCCGCGCAGGCGGTGGTCACGATCGGCACGGCACTCGCCGTGCAGCGGCTCGGCGACTGGCAGGTGGGCGCGCCATGGCGCTCTGGCGCGAAGAGCGCGCTCATCTCGTCGCTCTCGCTCTGCCTGCTCCTGCGCACCGATGACCTGGACAGCTGGCCACACGCACTCTCGCTTCCCCGCTTCCACTGCAGGTTTCCGATGACACGCCCGATCGCACTCCTGCTCCTCGCCCTCACCGCCACGTGCGCCACCGCGGCGCCGGCCGCCGCCTTCTGCGGCTTCGTCGCGAAGGTGAACCTGCAGCAGCAGTCAGCGCTCGGCTTCTCGACCCTCAGGCCGCTGCAGGTCGCCTACGAGTCGCCGACGTTCATGCTGCCGATCCGGCTCGGCATGGTGAACGCCGACGGCGCGCAGGAACTCTTCGTCTACACGCTCACCCGCCGCGGCCGTGTCGAGACCACCAACTACCGCGCGGTGACGCTGCAGACCGATCTCGAGATGTCGTCGTATCTGAAGGACCCGGCCGAGTTCGGGAAGATGTACCGCGCGATGTTCGACCAGCACGCGCGCCGCGAAGGCATGCGCGCCGTCTTCCAGGAGTACGCGTGGGACATGAGCTGGTGCGATCCGTGCGCCGCCGATCCCCTCTCACGGGATGAACTGCGCCAACTCGGCGTGTCGTGGCTCGAGGGCCGCCCGGAGGTCTCGCGGCCCGGTTTCCGCCGCGGGAGGCCCGGAGGCCAGGACGTGTTCGTGACCCGCCTGCACGTGCGCTACGACCAGGCGCATTTCCCCGAAGACCTCGTGTTCCACGAGACCGGCGACCGCACGAACTTCCAGGGCCGCTACGTCCTGCGCCACGCGTGGACCGGCCCGATGGCCTGCGCCGAGGGCGACACCTACCGCCGTGCACTGCGGGCGCGCCAGGGGCGGGAGGCCGAAGCCCTCGCGTCCCTCACCGGCTGGCATCTGGCCGACATCCGCCGCCGCCAGGGGGCCGGCCCGGTGGCGCCGCCCGCCGATCCGGCCGCCGACGCCGCGCCATGGTGGCGGACGCTCTGGAAGTGAGGCGCCCGGGCGGCATACGCTGAAGGCGGACCTCCCGCCCGCGCATGTCATCGCCGCCTTCCACGTCGCCACGCCCGTCGCCGGACGCCCTTTCGGCCGACGACGTGCGCCGCGCCGCCGACGCCCTCGGTGCCGGCGATGCCCGCGCCGACGCGCTCTTCGATCGCCTGCTGCCACCGGCCCTGCGCGCCGTGTCAGACGACTACTGGACGCCGGCGCCGGTCGTGCGGCAGGTGGCAGCGTGGCTGCGCGACGACGGGGTGGACACGATCGTCGACATCGGCTCGGGCGCCGGCAAGTTCTGCGTGGGCCTGGCGCTGCTCACCGGCTGCCGGGTCACCGGCCTCGAGCAGCGGCCGTCGCTCGTGTCGGCGGCCCGCCGCCTGGCCACGCAGTGTGGCGTGCACGATCGGGTGACGTTCATCGACGGCGCGTTCGGGGCCGTGCCCGTGCCGGCCGCCGACGCCTACTATCTCTTCAATCCGTTCAGCGACTACACGTTCGACGGCGCCGAGGCGGCCGGCGACGATGTCACGTTCACGCGCGAGACCTGGCGGCGCGACGTGGAGGCGATGACGCGGTTCCTCGCCGCGCTGCCCGTGGGCACGCGGGTCGTGACCTACAACGGCTTCGGCCGGTATCCGCCCCGCACCTTCGAGCAGACGCGGGTGGACGTCCGCTTCCGCGGGGCACTGCGGCTGTGGACGAAGCGGGCGGCCCCGCCCCGGCCACGTCTCATGCGATGAACGCACCGCCGGGTCCGCACGTGCCGCCGCGTCGGTAGTAGGATGCTCGCGCGCGTCCCGAGGAGCCTTCATGTCCACGCCGATTACCCGCCGCGAGTTCGTCACGACCTCCACGTCCACCGCCGCCGCGCTGACCCTCGGCGCCGCGCCCGCCTTCGGGCAGGCGCCGGCCGTGCGCACGGGCGGCGTGACGCCGGTGGTCATCGCGTCCGACAACGGCAACATGTACAAGAACGGCGGCACGAAGACCACCGTGCAGCTCGCCTTCGAGATGATGACGAGCGGCGGCAAGGACGTGCTCGAGGCGCTCGTCGCCGGCGTGAACATCTGCGAGCTCGATCCCGAGGAATCGGGCGTCGGCTACGGCGGCCTGCCGAACGCCGACGGCGTCGTGCAGCTCGACTCGTGCTGCATGCACGGGCCGCTCAGGCGGGCGGGCGGTGTCGCCGCCATCGAAGGGGTGCGGGCGCCGTCGCTCGTCGCGAAAGCGGTGCTCGAAGAGACCGATCACCATCTGCTCGTCGGCAAGGGCGCGCAGGAGTTCGCGCGCACGATGGGCTTCCGCATCGAAGACGACCTCAACACCGAGAAGTCGCGCCGCCTGTGGCTCGAGTGGAAGCGCCGCATCGATCCCGAGCACTACCTCGACCCGAAGAAGCGCGATCGCATCGGCCTCATGGCCGGTCTCAGCATGGTGCAGGATGGCCTCATCGATCCGAATCACTTCTGGGGCACGATCAACTGCGACGGCATCAACGCCAAGGGCGACATCTGCGGCGTGACGACGACGAGTGGCATGGCCTGGAAGATCCCCGGACGCGTCGGCGACTCGCCGATCCTCGGCGCCGGGCTCTACGTGGACAACGAAGTGGGCGCCGCCGGCTCGACCGGCCGCGGCGAGGCCAATCTCTACGGCCTCAACTCGTATCTCATCATCGAACAGATGCGCGCGGGCAGGTCGCCGAAGGACGCCGGCATGGAGGCGCTGCGCCGCATCCGCGCCAACACGATTGAAAAGCGGCTGCTCAACACGTCGGGCAACCCGCTCTTCAACCTCAGCTTCTACATGTTCAACAAGAAGGGCGAGTTCGCCGCCGTGTCGATGTACGCCACGAAGTTCGCCCTCTGCACCGCCAACGGTCCGGAAACGCGCAACTGCGAGCCGCTCCTGCCCGGCGACGGCACCGAGTAGGCGAGGCCGGCGATGGCGTCTGTGCTCGCGGTCGTCCTGCTGCTCGGCGCGATGTTCGCCGGAGCGCTCCTGGTAGACGGCTGGCGCGCCGCGCGGCTGCGCGCGTGGGCGGCGGCGGACGGCTGGACCCCCGTGAATCGCGAGACCGATGGCGGCGCGCTGCTGGCGCACACGTCGCGCCTCGCAAAGCGCCTGCGATCGTTCGGCCTGACGTTTCACCAGGCGACGACGGCCGATGAGGTGTGGCTGGCGGAACACCGCGCCGGCCTGCCCACCGGCCGCGCCGAGAAGTGGTACACGCTCGTGGTCGTGCGTGTGCCCGGCGCGTCGCTGCCGCGGGCGAGCGGCGGCATCACCTCGGCAACGGCGCTCGACCAGGCGCTGCCCGTGCTCAAGGCGTGGCCGCACGGCGGCGACGTGGACATCGAGGGCGATGTCGTGCGCTGGCGGCGCCAGGGGCTGCTCTGGCCGTGGAACGTCGCGCAGACCATCGCCCAGGGCCGCGAACTCGCGGCCCTCGTGCGCACCGCCAGGGCGTGACGGGACACCCCGTCTATCGCTTCGGGATGGTCCAGTAGTAGATCTTCCGGCCGCTCACGTCGAGTTCCTGTTCCGGCTTCCACTCGCCCATGTCGAAGGCGTGCGAGACGATGCGGGTGCCGGGCTTCAGGTCCTTCATCAGCTTGGGCATGAGCTTCTGGTTGAGCGACGGCAACAGATACAGCGTGACGACGGTGGCCTCGGAGATGTTGGCTTCGAAGAGGTCGGCCTGGAGGATGCGCACCTTATCGGCGACGCCGTTCTTCTGGACGTTCTCGTTGGCCTCCTTGATGCGCTGCGGGTCGATGTCGATGCCGACGCCGCGGGCGCCGTACTTCTTCGCGGCCGTGACCGGGATGCGGCCATCGCCGGTGCCGAGGTCGTAGACCACGTCGGCCTTGGTGACTTTGGCCACCTGGAGCATCGCGTCGACGACTTCCTCGGGTGTCGGGACGTAGATGACATCGGGCCGGCGGCTGGCCGGCTCCTGGGCCACGGCCCCGAGGGGCAGGGCCGTGAGGACGGAAGCGAGGGTCAGAACGGTCAGCAGACGTCGCATCGCAGGCTCCTTCGGGGCAGGACGGCGAGTATACCGTCCGCACCTCCGCTTTGACGCACGGCTGCACACCCCGGCCGGCAGGGGCGCGGGCCGCATGGTGGGACGCTGGCGAGCATTCACGCCGGACCATACACGAACGAACGTTCGTATAGAGTCGTGTCTCCTTCGAAATCGAGGCGCTGCTCGATGCCGCGGCGCGTGGTGCGACGGGCAACCGCGAGACAGCCGCGCACGCGGCCCGGCGCGGCATAGAAATCCGTCTGCAACAGCTCGCCGCCGGGTGATGATCGGGCGCTCATGAAAATCGCGACCTGGAACGTCAATGGCATCCGCGCCCGCCAGGGGCAGCTGCTCGAGTGGCTGGCGACGGAGAAGCCCGATATCGTCTGCCTGCAGGAACTCAAGGCCAATCCCGACCAGCTCCCCTTCGACCTGCGCGATCTCGAAGGCTACTGGACCGGCTACCACGGCGACAAGGGCTACTCGGGCGTGGGCCTGTTCATCTCGAAGGCCCTCGTCGCGACGCCGCCGGTCTTCACGCACCCGGCCTTCGACTTCGAGACGCGCGTCATCTCCGCCGAGATCGACGTCGGCCACGGCCCGGTCGTCACCTCGTCGTTCTACGTGCCGAACGGCGGCAAGGACTACGCGGCGAAGCTGCGTTTCCTGACCGACATGGAGGCCTGGGCGGCCGAGCATCAGGCGGCCGGCCGGGCGCTGCTCTTCGCCGGCGACCTGAATGTGGCACTCACCGACCTCGACATCCACCCGAAGGAGCGCAAGCCGAACCAGGTGGGCACGCGCGACGACGAGCGGGCGCTCATCACGCGGCTGCTCTCACGCGGCCTCGTGGACATCGCGCGCACGCTGCACCCCACCGACGACAGCCTGTTCACGTGGTGGGCGCCGTGGCGCAACCTGAAGCAGCGCAACATCGGCTGGCGCATCGACTACATCGTCGCCTCGCAGGCCATCGCCGGCGGCGCCGCCACCTGCGTCGTGCAGCGGGAATTCGGCACGAGCGACCACGGCCCCGTCGTCGCCACCTTCGCCTGAGGACCGCACGTGGTGAGCTGCCGGGGCCGGCGCGTATCCACCCGGCGCGATTTTTCGTCTATCCTGAAGTGACGGTGGTCCTTCAGACATCTCTCTCCCAGCGAGTCCGGCAGGCGGCCGTGGTGGCCCTGGCGACCGTGTCGCTCGCTGGCTGCTCTGTCAAGTCCTTTGCTGTCAATAAGTTGGGCGACACCTTATCGGCGCCTGGACCGTCCGTCTACACGACCGACGACGACCCGGAGCTCATCAAGGCAGCGCTCCCTTTCTCGCTCAAGACCCTCGAGTCGCTGCTCCAGGCCTCCCCGAAACACAAGGGGATGCTGCTGACGGCCTGCTCGGGCTTCACGTCGTACGCCAATGCGTTCGTGCAGCTCGATGCCGAAGCCATCGAGTCGACGAACTACGAGGAAAGCGAACGGCTGAAGACCCGCGCCCGTCGTCTTTATCTGCGGGGACGTGACTACTGCATGCGGCGCGCGGAACTCAGGCGGCCCGGCCTGCGCGAGGCGCTGGCGAAAGACCCGGCCACGGCGCTCGGCACGACGAAGTTCGACGTCGATGAGCTGTATTGGCTCGGCGCGTCGTGGGGCTCGGCGATCTCCGTCGGTGTGGACCAGCCGGATCTCGTGGCCGACTTCCCGGTCGTGCGCACGCTGATGGAACGCGCGCTCGCCCTCGACGAAGACTACGCCGATGGCGCCATCCACGAGGTGTTCATCACCCTCGACGGCATGTCGCCGTCGATGGGCGGGGATGCTGCCAGGGCGCGCACGCATTTCGAACGCGCCGTCGAGCTCTCGAAGGGCAAGTCGGCCTCCGCCTACGTCGCGATGGCGGCAAGCGTCGCCCAGCCGGCGAACAACAAGGAAGAATTCGAGAAGCTGCTGGAGCAGGCGCTCGCGGTGAGCCCGGACGATGTGCCGAACAACCGCCTGGCCACGCTGATTGCCCAGAAACGCGCCCGCATCCTGCAGTCGCGGGTGGATGAGCTCTTTACCGACGCCGCTGCGCATTCCCCGGCGGCACCACGACTCGCGGTGGCGCTCCCCGTGCCGCATGCGCCCGTGCCTCTGTCGTTCCGCTAACCCGCCTCCTCGAGGACACCGACCGCCATGTCATTCACTCTCCGCCCATGGATCGCGACGCTGCTGCTCGTATGCGCCGCCAGTGTGGCCAGCGCGCAGACGACGATGCGTCTCGCCTCGCCGGCCCCGCTCGGGTCCGTGTGGCACAAGGCGCTCAAGCAGTTCGAAGCCGAGGTCCGCACCGCCACCGGCGGCCGCGTCGTGGTACGCGTCATCGGCGCCGCCCAGGACGACGAAGCGACCATGATCTCGAACATGAAGATCGGCCGGCAGCAGGCCGCGTCGATCACGGCCCTCGGCCTGGCGTCGGTGGATCCGGCGTTCAACATCTTCGCCATCCCGATGTTCTTCAGCAGCTACGACGAGTACCGTAGCGTGCGCGCGAAGCTCGAACCGGTGCTGAAGCAGAAGCTCGAAGCCAAGGGCCTCGTGTTCCTGAACTGGGGCGACTCCGGCTGGGTGTACCTGTTCAGCAAGGGCCCGGTGCCGAACGTCGACGTCCTCAAGAAGCAGCGCCTCTACACGTCGGCCGGCGACGACCAGTTCGTGCAGCTCTACAAGCAGAACGGCTTCAACCCGCGTCCGCTGCCGTTTACCGAGGTGCAGAGCGGATTGATGACCGGCCTGCTCGACGCCGTGCCGTCGACGCCGCTCGCCACGCTGGCCTTCCAGTGGTACCGCAACGTGCCCGAGATGCTCGACCTCGGCGTCGGCCCGCTCGCCGGCGGCACCGTCATCGACGCGAAGACGTGGAACAGCATCCAGCAGAGCGATCGCGATCAGATTCTGGCGCTGGCGAAGAAGATGCAGGACGGCCTCGACAAGGAGGTGCCGGCACAGGACACGCAGGCGCGCGCCGAGATGGTGAAGCGCGGCCTCAAGGTGACGGCGCCGGATGCCGCCGCGGTACGCGGCTTCCGTGAGATGGCCGACAAGTTCGCGGCGTCGATGAAGGGCAGCGTCGTGCCGGCCGACATCTACGACCAGGCGACGCGGGAACGCGACGCGTTCCGCAAGACGCGCGGCACGAAGTGACCGCGGCGCACGATCCCGACGCGCCGGCGGAAGCCCGCGGCATCGACGAGGGCGGACGCCTCGGCGTCTTCGAGCACGGCCTCTCCGTGCTCACCCTCGCCCTGCTGACGCTGCTGCCGATTGCCGAGATCGTGCTGCGCCGGTTCGATTCCGGCATCCCCGGCGGCACGCCGTTCGTGCAGCACCTCACGCTCGTCGTGGCGCTGCTCGGTGGCGCGCTGGCGGCCCGCGACGACCGTCTGCTCGCGCTCGCCACCGGGTCGCTGCTGCCGGCCGGTCCGCTCGCCATCGGCGCCAAATCCATCGCCGGCTTCGTGGGCGCCGCCGTGGCCGGACTGCTCGCGCGCAGCGGCATCGACATGGTGCGGCTCGAACGCGAAGCCGGCCGCAACATCACCGAGGGCGTGCCCGTGTGGGCCTTCGAGGTGCTGCTGCCGCTCGGCTTCGCGGTGATTGCCTGGCGCATCGTCCGCACGTCGCACCGCGCTCACGTCGTGGCCGGCGTGGCCGCGCTCGCAGGCGCGGTCTTCGGCGGCTGGCTCGGCGCGGGGCTGCCCTTCAACTGGGCCGACCCGTTCTCGCCCGTGATCGAGGCCGCGAGCCAGGCATCGCTGCCCGGCGGCCCCGGCAGCTACACCTGGTGGCTGCTCGCGCTCTTCGTCGGCGCCGTGGCCGGCGCGCCGATCTTCGCGCTGCTCGGCGGCGCGGCGGCCATCATGTTCCTGTCGGAAGGGGTGCCGGGCTCGGCCATCCTCATCCAGACGTATCAGCTCTCGACCAAACCCACGCTGGCGTCGATTCCGCTCTTCACGCTCGTGGGCGTGCTGCTCGCCGAAGGCGGCGCGCCGCATCGCCTGCTGCGCGTGTTCCGCGCGCTCTTTGGCTGGTTCCCGGGCGGCACGGCGGTCGTCTGCGCGATGCTCTGCGCGTTCTTCACCGTGTTCACCGGTGGCTCAGGCGTGACGATCCTCGCGCTCGGCGGCCTGCTGTTTCCGGCGCTCGTGAAG
>JBIKUN010000173.1:0-8601 GCA_044347565.1 Vicinamibacterales bacterium
GGAACAGGGCGGCCACTACCGGGTGAACCATCTGAAACGGTTCGTCGCCGCCGCGGGGTTGCCACCGGCCGAGCGCTGGCAGAGCTATCACGCGGTCTGGCCGGCGGCCGAGCGCCGGGCGCTGTATGCGGCAGACATCGCCCGCGAGATCGACTTCGAGGCGGTGGATCACGCCGGCCGCCGCTACTTCGACGGCTGCGATGCCGCCGATCCGCTCGATCGGGCGCTCTACCAGGACATCAAGATGTACCTGCCCGACGACATCCTGGCCCTCACGGACCGGGTCGGCATGTGGCATTCCCTCGAGCTGCGGGTGCCGTTCGTCGATCACACGCTGCTCGAGTTCTGCGCGCGCATCCCGAGCGGCATGAAGATCCGCCGCGGAAAGAAGAAGTACATGCTGCAGGAAGCGGCGCGGGCGTTCGTGCCGCCGTCGGTGCTCAACCACCGTAAACAGGGGTTTGCGTCGCCGATGGCCAGCTGGCTGCGTGGCGACCTCAAGCCGCTGGTCGACCGGGAGCTGTCGTCAACCACGATCGATGGAGGCGGCGTGCTGCGCTCGGATACGGTCAGGGCGCTCGTCACGGCGCACGAGGAGCGCCGCTCCCTGAACAACAAACAACTGTTCGCGCTGCTGATGTTCCAGCGCTGGACGCGAAGCGCCGTATCGCCATGACCTTACGCCTGCCCCCGCCGGTGCGCCGGCACATCGTCGAGCCGTTCTGGAACTGGTCGACACGCCAGGGTCTCCTCGAAGCGGAGCGTGCACTCGATCGTACGCAGTGGCTACCAGCCGCCGACGTCGAACAGCGCCAGCTGAAGGCCCTGCGCGCGCTGCTGACCGAGGTCGCCGCCATCAATCCGTTCTACCGGGCGCGCTTCGCCGCGGCCGGGCTCGAGCCCGCCGCGCTGCAGTCGCTCGAGGAGTTCCGCCGGCTGCCCGTGCTCACCAAGGCGATGGTGCGGCAGCAGACCGAGGACCTGCTCTCGACCGGCTTCGAGCGCTCGAGCCTGATGCGCGCCAAGACCGGCGGCTCGACCGGCAAGGCGCTCGACCTGTACTTCACCGAGGAAGTCAGCCGTCTGCGCAACGCGTTCGGCCGCCGCCGGCGCACGTGGGCCGGCTGGCAGGTGGGCGAGCCGATGGGGGCGGTGTGGGGGAATCCCGAACAGGCCACGGAGTTCCGCGCCAAGCTGCGTGACTGGCTTCTCGGCCCGACGATCACGCTCGACACGATGTCGATGACGAAGGATGCCGTGCGGCAGTTCGAGCGCGAGTGGCGGACGATGCGCCCGACACTGCTCTTCGGGCACGCCCACTCCATCTACATCCTGTCCTGCCTCGTCGACGAATTGCGGCTCACGGGCATCCGGCCGAACGCGATCGTGTCGAGTTCGATGATGCTGGTGCCGCACGAGCGGGCCGTCATCGAGCGTGTCTTCGGCACCCGTGTCACCGACTTCTACGGCTGCGAGGAAGTGGGTGGCATCGCCAGCGAGTGCGAGCGTCACGAAGGGATGCACATCAACGCGGATCAGCTGATCGTCGAAGTGCTGCGGGAGGATGGCACGCCGGCGGGTCCCGGTGAGTTCGGCGCGGTGGTGGTGACGGATCTCCTGAACCTCGCCATGCCGATGATCCGCTACCGCATCGAGGACATGGCGGAGGTGAGCGATCGGCCCTGCTCGTGCGGCCGCGGCCTGCCGACGATCCGGCGGATCGTCGGGCGTACCGCCGACTTCCTCGTGCGCCGCGACGGCAGCCGCGTGGCCGGCATCTCGCTCATCGAGAATTCCCTGACCGACCTGCCGGGCATCGACCAGATGCAGATCGTGCAGGAGACGCTCGACCACGTGACCCTGCGGGTGGTGCCGGGGGCCGGCTTCACGCCCGACGTCGAGGCGGCGCTCACGCGCTACTTCGAAGGCCAGTTCCCCGGCGCGGCCATCGCCCTCGAGCGCGTCACCGCGATCGCCCAGGAAGCCAACGGCAAGTACCGCTTCTCCATCTGCCGGGTTCAGCCGTGACCGTCACGGTCGCCATCACCTGCTTCAACTACGGGCGCTACCTGCGCGGCTGTGTGGAGTCGGCGCTGGCGCAGACGGCCGGGGACCTCGAGATCGTGATCGTCGACGACGGCTCGACCGACGACACCGAACGCGTCGCCCGCGCCTTCCTGCCGCACCCGCGGATCCAGTACGTCCGCATCGCCAACAGCGGCCAGGCAGTGGCCAAGAACACGGCGATCGCGCGGGCCTCCGGCGATGTCGTGGCGTTCCTCGATGCCGACGACCTCTGGTACCCCGCCAAACTCGCACGGCAGCTGCCGCTCTTCAACGACAACCGTGTCGGCGTGACCTTCACCGACCACGCCGTCATCGATGCCGACGGGCGCGAGGTGCCGACCGGGCCGCGTGGCGGGCACATGGCGTTTCGCCGTGGCCGCGTGACACCGTATCTCGGCTACGAGAACTTCGTCCCGTTTTCGGGGGCGGCGGTGCGGCGCGCGCTGCTCGTGGCAAGCGGCGGGTTCGATACGTCGCTCGGGATGGGCATCGATTGGGATCTCTGGCTGCGCCTCTCGCTCGACTGCGACTTCGCCGGCGTGGAGGAGCGGCTGTTCGCCTACCGCATCGGCCACAGCGGACAGATGTCGAAGAACGCGGCCGGGCGTCTGGCCGCCTCGGAGCACATTTTCTCGCGGTTCCTGGCCAGCTATCCGCAGGCGTTCACCGCCGACGAGCTGCGCGGCATCGAGTTCTACAACGCCTGCCATCGCGGCGAAGGGTACCGCGGCCTCGACCTGCCTCGCTCCACGCGGCTGTTCGCGCGGGCGTGGTCGCTGCGGCCGCTCGCCGTGTGGCCATACGTCGGGCTAGCCCGCAACGCCCGCCACTGGCTGCGCACGCGGAGTCTGCCATGACCCGCCGTGGCGCCCGCATCCCATGAGGCCCGCCGTGCCCAAGAACATCCAGCTGTTCCTGCGGTTCGATGACTACTGCGCCACCAGCCCCCCAGAGGTCGAGCAGGGCGTGGTGGCCGCGCTGAGGCGCGCGGGCATGCACGCGACCTTCGCCGTCGTGCCGGCGCTGACCGAGGGCCGCTATCACGACCCGGGCGAACGCGGCACCGTGCCGATGGACGACGCCAAGCTCGCCTTTCTGCGCGCCGCCGTGGCTGACGGCGTCGTCGATGCCGCCCTGCATGGCTGGAATCACCGGACGCGGATGACGGCGCCGCCGCACGCCGAGTTCGACGGCATGGATCCGGCCGCGCAGATGGACGTCATCGGCCGTGGGGCGGCGCTGCTGCGCGAGTGGACCGGCGTCGCGCCCACCGTCTTCGTGCCGCCCTGGAACCGCTACGACGCGGCCACACTCGCCGCCCTCGCCGCGCACGGCGTCCGTTGTCTGTCGGCGAATCGTTTCGGCCCGGTGGGGCCGGAGCCGCTGATGTTCGCGCCGATCACGATCGAGATGCCCGATCTGCATGCCGCGGTGGCCGCCGCGCGGGCGTCGGCCGATCCCAATCCCGTCATCGGCGTGCTGCTCCATCCATACGACTTCGAAGAGTCCGGCGACAGCCGCGCGACGATGACCCTCGAGGCCTTCGCCGGGCACCTCGAGTGGTTGCGCGGCCAGCCCGACGTGTGTGTGCTGTCGATCGCCGCCCTGGCGGCTGGCAATCCCACGATGAACGCCGAGCGCTACCGCGCCAACCGGCCGCACGCCATCGCCCCCATCGAGCCGCCGTTCGTGGTGCGGACGGACGCTGTTCCCTACTATGCCTCACGGCCGCAGGCGCTCAAGGCCAGGGGACGGCGCGTGCTGCAGACGGTGACCACGCACGGCGCCGGCCTCGTCGCCGGCAGCGCCGGCGGCGCCGTGGCGGCGCTGCTCGATCTGGCGGCGGTCACGGCGGCGGGATCGCTCGTGCTGCTCGCCGCCCTGCTGGGCCGCGCCATGATGGCGCGCGAGATCTACTTCCGCACGGCCTTCGCGATGGCGATGCTGGCCGGTGTCTTGCTGGGAACGGGGCTCGGCCGATGACGGCGGGATGGTCTCGACGCGTGCTGATGGCGGTGGCCGTGCTCATGGCCACCGGCGCGTCGATCCTCGTCTTCGACGACGCGCTCGTGCACGCCCTCGAACCGCTGGCGCTGCGCTATGACGGCGACGGCGTCGTCGACGACGAGAATCGCCACGCCCTCCTCCGGATGCTGCAGCTCGCCGGCGGCGGCTTGCTGCTCGGCTCGCTCGGCGTCGGCCTCTGGGTCGGCGCGTGGACGGCCGCGACGCGGCTCTTGTCCACGTCCGCCCCCGCCGTGCCGGCGCCGGCGCCGCTCACGGTGCGCGAAGTGATCGTCGTCGGCACGGCGATGGCGACGCTCGCCGGCTTGAGTGCGCTCCACCTCGGCCGCGGCCTGGAGTTCGACGAGATCGTCACAGTGCGGGAGGTCGTGCAGGCGCCGACGTGGGCCGATGTCTTCCGAACCGCGGTGGTTTTCAACAACCACGTGCCGTTCTCGGCGTTGTCGCGTCTGAGCGGGCTGCTGTTCGGTTCGAGCGAGATCGTCTACCGGCTGCCCGCGCTGCTGCTCGGACTGGCTGCGCTGCCCGTCACCTGGGCGATGGCCCGTCGCTGGCTCGGCCCGGCCGTGGCCGGCGCGTCGGTATGGCTGCTGGCGGTGGCGCCACTCATCGTGCAGTACAGCGCCTCGGCCCGTGGTTATACCGGTCTGCTGCTCTTCGGCACGCTGTCCTGCCACTTCTTCCTGCTGACGCTCGAACGTCCCACGCGCTGGCGTGTGATTGGCAATGCCTGCGCGCTCGCCGTCGGCACCTGGTTCCATCTCTACGGGGTCTTCATCGCCGGCGGACAGGCGCTCACGCTGGTCTGGCTGATCTTGGCGCGGCCGAAAGGTGTGAGCGCCGACGGCTGCCGCGGAAACCTGCTGGCGCTCATCGCCGCCGTCCCGCTCGCCGCCCTCTTGTATGCGCCGATCGCACCGCGGCTGCTGCTCGAGATGGCGCGCCGTGGACGCGGCGTGTTCCAGCCGGACTTCCCGCTGGCCACCGGGCTCGAGCTGTCTGGAGGTTCGGCACTCGTGCTGGCGGTCGCCCTCTGGGGGCTCTGGCGGCTGAGCCGCGGCGGCTCGCCCGGCGCGATGCTGCCGGTCTTCACGGCCGGCACGGCGATTCTCGGGGCATGGCTGCTGAACCCGCTCGACCTCTACACGCGTTTCTTCATGTTCCTGCTGCCATTCACTGCCATCGCCGTGGCCGTCGCCGTCGTCGGTTCGGGCGGCACGTCGCGCGCGTGGCGACTGGCGGGCTGGGTGATCGTCGCGATGATCGCCTCGGCCTGGGGCGCGCGCTCCACGACCTACGTACCGGAGGAAGGCTATCGTGCCGCCGCGCGGACTCTGGCCGGTTCGCTCGGCGACGGATCAGTGGTCGTCGGCATCGGCGTTGGCAGCGGACTGGTCGACTACTACCTGGGCCGCTCCGTGCCGGTCGCGAGCACCCTCGAGGAGTTTCACGATCTCACGCGGGAAGCGCGCACCGTGGTGGTGGTGCACCGGCGCGGCATGCACGAGACGGACGAGCACCCGGTGAAGCAGTATCTGGATGAGCAGCAGTACGTGCCGACGCAGCACGCGAACCTGTCGATCTATCTCGTGACGCCGTGACCGGCGCGCTGCTCGTCGTCGTCGCGTGGCTGGCGCTGCTGCACTGGGGCCAGCCGCCCCGTGACACGATCTACTGGAACACGCTCTTCGATGGCGGCCACGCGGCGGGATTCGCCGTGTCGACGTGGGCCCTCGAGCGGGTACTGCGCCGGTGGACGCCGCGGCTGGCGCCGGACAGACGCGCGATCGCGGCGGCGCTCGCCGCCTGCGTACTCGCCGGCCTGACCGAACTCGTGCAGTTCGCCGATCCGCGCCGCGAGCCCTCGGCTGGCGATCTGCTGCGCGACATGGCGGGCATTGCGGCGTATCTCGCGCTCCGGCACTGGCACACGCACGCGCGGGGCCGGCCTCGCGTGCGGCTCGCCCTGGCGGCGGCGCTCGTCGCCCTGACGGCCTTCGCCTTCACGCCATGGCTGCGCGCGGCCACTGCCTACCGGCAGCGTGACGCCGCATTCCCGGTGGTGGTGGGATTCGAGCCTGGGTGGCAGGACGTCTTCCTGACGGCAAACAGCGCCACGATCGGCCCCCTGCAGTCAGGGCCGGAGGCGGGCACGCCGGAACCCACCGCCCGGCTCATCCTCGAGCCGGGGCGGTATCCGGGCTTCTCCGTGGATGAACTCTGTCCCGACTGGCGCGGGTTCGATCGCCTCGTGGTGGGCGTCGACGTCGTCGGCCGCGCGCCACTCGATCTGATGCTGCGCCTGCACGACGGCCGCCATACCGGCGAGGAGCGCGACCGGTTCAACCGTCTGCTGCGCCTGCACCCGGGCTGGCAGGAGATCGCGATTCCGCTGCGGGAGGTGGCGCAGGCTCCGGATGGGCGCCGGCTCGACCTGGCGGACGTGCGCGGCGTGTCGATCTTCGCACCGGCGCTTACGATTCGCTCCGAGCTGCGCATGACGGCACTGCGGCTCGAGTGAGATCCGCGCCGCGGAGACACCGCGTCGCCGGCGCGATCAGGCGGGTTTGGTCCCGTACGCGATGAGCATGTGCCCGCGGCCCAGTCTGGCCAGCAGCCGCCCGGCCACGCCAGTCAGCACGCGCTGCATCGGCCATCCGTAGAAGCCGACGGCCCGGACACGACAGCCCTCGAAGAGGCTCTGCAGTTCGCCGCGCGAGAAGCGGTAGATGTAGTCCACATCGGCCTGGCCGGGCTTGCCCTCCTTGATCCAGCCGGCGCTCTGCTTCTCAGTGCTGTAGTGGTGCACGCTGACCGCATAGCGGCCGCCCGGCCGCAGCACTCTCAGGAGTTCGCGCGCCGCCAGCCGCTGCCCGTCAGGCGTCAGGTGCTGCAGCGTGTTGGCGCAGAGAACAGCATCGAAGTAGCCATCCTCGAACGGCAGGTCGCGCAGGTCGGCGGTGCGGGTGGCGACATTCGGTAGCCGGCGTCGCAGGATGTCCAGCGACCGCTGCGAATAGTCCACGGCGTGGATCTCGCAGCGCGGATCGATGAGCGCCGTCTGCGGGCCCGTGCCGCATCCCGCGTCGAGCACCCGTCCGCGCGGCTGGAGGTCCGCGACGACCCGGGCGACACACGTGTGATACACGGGGTCGAGCGCCCGTTCCTCGTCGTAGCTGTCAGCCGCCGCCTCCCATACCTCGGGGGCCGATCCTGCCGAATGGTCGTCCTGCATGACCTAGACCCGATCGTCCAGCTGCCGCGCCGATGCGATATGCGCGAACTCCGGCAGCACGGCTTCGACGAGTTCGATGAGGCGGGCCTTGGTGGTGGCCCTGGCCGGATCGTCGAGCAGCCGTGCCACTTCGTCGACGAGCGCGGTGAGGGCGGCGGGCCGCTCGAGCGGACGGTAGGCCACGGTCAGCAGGGCGTCGAAGCCGGCTTCGCGTGCCTCCTCGCCGTCGCCGGCGAACTCCTCGAACGCCTTCTCGCCCGAGGTGTCGAGCGGCGTCAGCAGCAGGGGGTAGCGCCCGGCGGCAGCGTCGGACGCCACGGCAGCCCGTGCGGCCGCTTCGTCCTCGTACACCGCGGGTTCGTAGCCGGCGCGACGGATGAACCGGGCGGCGATGGCGTCGAGCAGGTGCAGGTCGACGTCGGGCGTCAGGCGCGGCACGAGAATCGATTCGTGGGGCTGGCAGAACGCCGCCAGCATGCAGAGGTGCCCGGCTTCTTCGAGCGACACGAAGTAGCGCCGGGTGTCGCGCGGCGCCGCCACCGGCTGGCGCTTGACGAGGCGCTGCAGCCAGCCGTGCAGCAGGCTGCCATCGGAGAACGCCACATTGGCGAAGCGCGCCGACGTGATGGCGCCGCGCAGCCCGTGCGCGCCCGAGAACATCACGTGCTCCATGAGCCGCTTGGACGCACCCATCAGGTTCACGGGATTGGCCGCCTTGTCGGTCGAGACCGAGAAGTACGACGTGTCGGGACGGCGCGCGGCGAGCGCCTCGAGCAGCCGCCGCTGGCCGAGTACGTTGATGTCGAACATCCGCAGCAGCGAGAGTTCGTCCTTCTCCGACCGCACGTGCTTGACGGCCGCGAAGTTGAGCACCGCGTCGTACGGGGCTTCGCGATCGATGAGCCGCCGCGCCACCGAGCTCGTGAAGTCGAGCGGCAGGAAGCGCAGCGCCGCGGCGCGCGGCGCCACGGGGCTGGCGCGGAGGTCGCGGGTGAGTTCGACGAGCCCGTTCTCGTTGCTGTCCAGGACGTGCAGCGCCGCCGTGTCGAAGCCGGCGAGCAGGCGCGTCACCGAGCCGCCGATCGAGCCGGCGCCGCCGATGACGAGCACGCGGGCCCCGCGCAGGCGGTCGCTGAGGGCGGTCTGCCGGGCGTCGTAGTCGTGCTGGAACAGGCTCTCGGCGCGTTCCGTGGCCAGCACGGCCAGGGCCGCTGGCGTCATCGCATCAAACGTCGTCATCACTCACCCGTGGTTCGAAGAGCCGTCAACGCATG
>JBIKUN010000174.1:0-8563 GCA_044347565.1 Vicinamibacterales bacterium
TACTTCGCGCATCCCGAGGCGCGGTACTTCACGCTCGGCAAGATCGGCCGCGACCAGGTGGCCGACTACGCCGCGCGCAAGGGGCTCACCGTCGCCGAGGTGGAACGCTGGCTCGGCCCGAACCTCGACTACGAGGCCGACGGCCGCTAGCGGTCTACGAGTGGACCGGGGTGCCGGGCGGCAGCACCTTCGGTTCCACGGTCACGAAATACGGCACGGTGAGGAGTGCCAGCGCCGCCGCCGCGCCGTAGGCGCTGCGGTAGCCGTAGTGCTGCACGATCCAGCCAATGACCATCGAGCCCGTACCGATGCCGGTATCGAAGGCGGCGATGATGCTGCCGAAGGCGGCGCCGCGCCGCTCGGGCGCGACGTGCCGCATCACGTGGCCAAGGAAGAGCGGATAGGCCGAACCGAAGCCGGTGCCGAAGACGAGCGCGGAGATGACGAACATCGTCGTGCTGCCGCCAACGGCGAGCAGCGCGAAGCCGGCCACGACGAGCGCCAGGCACGGCACGAGCACCTTCTTGTGGCCGATGCGATCGCCGAGCCGCGACACGTACGGCCGCGTCACGAGAATCGCGACGGAGAACACCGTGAAGTAGAGCGACGCGGGATGCACGCCTGAGGCTTCGCTGTACATCGCGACGAAGCTCGTGATGCCGCCGTAGCCGAACGAGTAGAGGAACATGGTGACCGAGAGCGCCAGCACCTTCCACTCGATGAGCGACGACCACGACCACGCCGCGCGTTCGACCACATGCGGCGTGTCCTTCGGCAGGAGCGTCAGCGCGATCGTGAACATCCCCAGGCAGAGCGCCGCCGATTCGAGACAGAGCACCCGCCAGCCGCCGTGTTCGTACACCCACAGGCCGATCGCCGGCGCCATCGACACCGCGAAGATGGTCGACATGCCCCAGTAGCTCATGCCCTCGGCGCGGCGATGGGGCGGCACGATGTCGGTCACGTACGAACTGGCCGCCACGAGCAGGCCCGACCAGAAGCAGCCGTGCACGATGACGAGCCCCAGCATCAGCGGGTAGCTGGGCAGCACCGCGTAGAGCAGCGAGAAGCACGCAATCGCCAGGCTCGACACGAGCAGCACGCGCCGCTTCCCCACCCGATCCACGATGCCGCCCGTGATCGGACCGGTCGTGGCCGACGAGTACGTGAGGAAGCCGAGGAAGAGACCGGCCGCGACCGCGCTGCCGCCGAGATCGCGGATGCGGAAGGGGGCCGTCGGCAGCAGCTGGAAGGCCGACAGGAACACCACGAAGTTGAAGCCGCACATCACGAAGAAGCGCGGCGTGAAGAGACGGTCCGGCGCCGACATGGAAGTCGCTCAGTATAGCTGGCCGAGGCGGCGCCCTCGTGCGCGCTCAGGACACCGTCAGCACGATCTTGCCGATGTGCGCGCCCGACTCCATCAGGCGATGCGCGGCCGCCGCCTCGGCCAGCGGGAACGTGGCGTGGATGACCGGCGCGACCTCGCGCGTGGCGAGCCGCGGCCACACACGTGCCTCGAGCGCCTCGCCGATGGCCGCCTTCTCGGCCACGCTGCGCGGCCGCAGCGTCGAGCCGGTGAGCGTGAGACGCCGGCGCATCAACGGCATCAGATCGACCTCGGCCCAAGACGACTTCAGGAAGGCGATCTGCACGAGCCGGCCGTCCGGGGCCAGCAGCGCCAGATTGCGCGCCACGTAGTCGCCGCCCACCATGTCGAGGATCACGTCCACACCACGACCGCGGGTGGCCGCCGAAAAGCCCGCCACCCAGTCGTGCTCGCGGTAGTTGATCGCGGTCGTCGCGCCGAGGGCGACACACGCCGCGCACTTCTCCGCCGACCCGGCCGTGGCGTAGACCGTCGCGCCGAAGGCGCGCGCGAGCTGGATGGCCGTGGTGCCGATGCCGCTCGCGCCGCCGTGCACGAGGAACGTCTCACCCGCGGCGAGACGGCCGCGTTCGAAGACGTTGGTCCACACGGTGAAGAACGTCTCGGGAAGGGCGGCCGCCTCGACCATCGAATATCCCGCCGGCACGGGCAGGCATTGCACTGCGGGCGCGGCGCACAGTTCGGCGTAGCCACCGCCGGCGACGAGCGCACACACCGCGTCGCCAGGCTGCCAGCGCATCGGCGCGCCATCCGCCGCGGGCGCCACCTCCACGATCCGGCCGGCCACTTCGAGGCCGGGCAGGTCGGACGCCCCTGGAGGCGGTGCGTACTTGCCGAGCCGCTGGATGACATCCGGCCGGTTGACCCCCGCCGCCTCGACGGCGATGAGCACCTCTCCGGGGGCCGGCACCGGGCGCGGCCGTTCGACAAGGCGCAACCCGTCGGGCGGACCGAACGCGCCGATCTCCACCGCGCGCATCGCGGCTACTCCTTGAGGTTCGACGGCAGGCGCGGCGATGACAGCAGCGCGCCGAAGACCTGCCAGCGTTTCACGGGGTCACCGCCGGCGCGCTTCTCCACCCAGGCGCGTGCCATGTCCTCACCAAGGTTGTAGTTGATGACGTAGCTGCGATAAGTGTCGAAGAACTTCACGCGCTGCGCCGCCTGCGCCGGGGTGTTCATCGCGTAGCGCACCAGCCAGTCGGCCGCCCGCGCCGCGTCCATGCGGCCGTCGAGATACCCGCGCGCCGCTTCGTTGCCCGCGTACGAGAGCTGCTTCGCCTGCGCCAGCACGTCGTAGTACTCGTCCACGCGCGCCGGGTCGAGTCCGGCCAGCGGGAACAGCGTGCTGCGCTCGAAGGCGCGCCGATCGACATCGCTGAACGCCACCTGGATGCCGTAGTTGGCGGTGCCTTCGGCGATGAGTGACTGCGGCGAGAAGAGCGGGTACACCGAAAACTCGACCCAGCCGCGCTCCTTCACGAGGTGCTGCTCGAGCAGCGTGTTGTAGACGTGGTGCCCGGGATACCCCTCGTGGCAGGCGAGATCGATGGCGCGATCGATGAAGACCGGCAGGTCGGTGTTGACCTCGATGAGGCTGGTGTAGCTGCCCTTGTACCAGTTGTAGGCGCTCCACGGCTTGTCCTTCACGTAGGCGACGGTGAACGACTCGCCCTCGGGCAGCGGCAGGTGCCCGCGGGTGCGGCGCCGGCACTCGGCGATCGCCGCGGTGAACACGGCGTCGAGCCGGGCCGGAGGAATCACGAACGCCTGCCGGAACGCGGCGTAACGGGCCGGCAGGTCGCCGGTGCCGCCGATGCGCGCGCTGATGGCGTCGATGGCCGTCTGAAACGATGCCTCGGTGTTCTGCGGGGCGACGGCGTCATACAGCTCGCGCGACTCCTCATCGAACGGATACCGCTTGCCCTGCCGCATCGACACCCGCGCGCGCAGCGCGTTCAACTGGCGTGCCAGGTAGGCGCGGCGCAACGTGTGCAGCTCGACGTCGGCCGGCTCACCGGTGAGCGCCGGCAGGCGCCGCAGGTCCACTTCGAGCACCGCGGCGCGCTTGTTGATATCGGCGAGCGTCCAGGCCGCGCGCACCGCCTCCTCCCGAAGGGTCGGCGGCCCGTAATAGGCGTCGACGAAGTTCGCATCGTGCTGGCCGAGCGCGAGCACCAGCCGCACATAGGTCTCGGCGGCCGCGTTCTCCGACTGCGCCATGGGAATGGCCGTGTTCATACAGCCTCCGGATAGCAGGATGGTCGCCCACACGCACGCCAGCGCCAGTCGTCGTCCGGGCATCAGGACCTCAGCCACGCGCATAGCGCGCGCGAATCGTCGGAATCAGATATTCGTCGAAGGCGCGTGCGAAGTCGTAGGCCGGCGCGAACCCCCAGTCGCGGCGGGCGGCGCTGTCGTCGACATCGGCCGGCCACGAGTCCACGATGCCCTGGCGCTTCACGTCGGTCTTCCACGTGATGTCGGCCGCGGGAAATGCCGCCTGCACGCGGGCGTGGATCTCCGCCGCCGACGGATTGAACGCGCCGAGGTTGTAGGCCGTCTGCGTGAGGCGATCGCGTGGCGCGGCGGCGAGCGCCAGCAGCGCCTCCACACCGTCGGGCATCGCCATGAAGGGAATCCGCGTGTCGGGGCGGACGAAACAGGCATACGGCTCGCCCTTCGCCGCCGCGTGGATCATCTCGGGCGCGTAGTCGCTCGTGCCGCCCGACGGCACCGTCATCGCGCTGATGAGGCCCGGGAAACGCACGCAGCGGAAGTCGACGCGGCCGGCCTGCGGCTCGGCCGAGAGCTGCTTGTAGAAGCGCGCGTAGTAGCGCCCGAGCTGCTCGCAGTACAGCTTGTTGCAGCCGTACATGGTCGTCGGCGTCGCAAACGCGTCCTCGCGGACGCGGCCGGCGCGCGCCTTGGTCTCGAGATCGGGCAGGCCGTAGGCGGCAATCGACGACGGATAGACGAAGGTCACCGGCCGGCCATGCGACTCGGCTTCACGCTGCGAGAACTCGAGCAGGTGCAGGGTGCCCTCGACGTTGACCTGGTGGGCGGTCGTGGGTGTGAACTCCGAGCGGGTCGAGAGCAGCGCGGCGAGGTGGAACACCGTGTCCACTTCGAACTCGGCCAGGATCCGCTCGAGGAGCGCCGTGTCGAGGATCGAGCCCGTGAACTCCCGCTGCACCAGACGGCCAAGCGCCGGCTCCAGGGGATTGAGGTCGAGGGTGACGACGGCCCGGCGTCCCGACTCGGTGAGCTTCGCAATCAGGCCGTGACCGATCTCTCCGCCGGCGCCCGTGATGAGCGCCACTGGCTTACGCATCGTGCCTCCCACAGCCGTCTATTCTACGTGGCCGCACGTCCGGGCGCTCGAGCCGGCCGGCCCATTCCCATCCACTGGCGGCAGACACCCATTCACCAGGCGCGATGGTTCATTCGCATGAATGACATGGAATGTTTGCACTTGTCACGAACTGTTGACCTGCCTAAGATACGCGCCATCCCTGGCAGGGCCGGGCATTCCGGTGGTCCATGGGACACCCGCGCGAGCGTGCGCGGAACCCGGTGTCAAGGCGGCACCGGGGGCAGTCCCACTTGCAACACAGCACAACGCACGAAGGATGGAGGAGTACGGCATGGTTCGCGTCTGCGCACTTGTCCTGAGCTTGCTCCTGGCCGCGTCCACGGCATTCGCGCAGGTCTCTGCAACCACTGGCTCGATCAACGGCAAAGTGACGGACAACACGGGCGGCGTCCTGCCCGGTGTCACGGTCACCGCGTCGAGTCCCAGCATGCAGGGCACCCGCACGGATGTCACGAACGAGGCTGGTGAGTATCGTTTTCCGGCAGTTCCCCCAGGTACCTACAAGCTCGTGTATGAACTCGCCGGCTTCGGCACGGTCAATCGTGAAGGCGTGCAGGTCGGCCTCGGCTTCACCGCCACGGTGAACACCGAGCTCGGCGTCGCGACCCTGCAGGAGACGGTGACCGTCAGCGGCGAATCGCCGGTGGTGGACGTCTCGACGACCACCACCGCGTCGAATTTCGGCGAGGAGCGCCTGGCCGCCCTGCCGAACGCGCGCGACTTCTGGACGGTGCTGATGGCCGCACCCGCCGTCGTCGTGACGCGCATCGACGTCGGCGGCAGCGCCGCCGGCACGCAGACCGGTTATGCCGTCTACGACACCAAGGAAGACCAGCACCGCCCGATGGTCGAAGGCATCGTGAACACCGAAGGCACCAACGCCGCCGGGTTCTACTACGACTACGGCTCGATCGACGAAGTGGCGGTGCAGACCAAGGGCCACACGGCGGAAATGCCGTGGCCGGGCGTCTGGTCGAACTTCGTGGCCAAATCGGGCGGCAACCAGTTCCACGGCAAGGTGTACGCCGACTACCAGAACAAGTCGATCCAGCGCGAGAACATTCCGAACGACTTCACCTTCCTCTGCCCGCGCGGCAACTGCGGCAATCTCACGCCCTCGGACCTGAACCGCATGGAGCGCTACTACGACCTGAACGGCGACGTCGGCGGCTACGTGCCCGGCCTGCAGGACCGGCTCTGGTGGTACGGTTCGCTCAGGTCGCAGAACATCCTCACGCGCGTGCCCAACTTCCCGGTGAAGGCGTTCGAGACGGGCCTGAACAACGTCTCCGGCAAGGTCACCTACGCACTGTCGCAGAACAACAAGCTGTCGGCCTACGGCATGTGGGGGCAGAAGTCGCAGCCGAACCGCATGGACACGTTCCTCATCGGCGCGACGACCGCGCGCCATGAATCCGAAGCCTCGACCTGGAAGCAGGATTACTGGGCGCACACCTACAAGCTCGGCTACGAGTCGGTGGTGGGCGACAACTCCTTCGTGGAGGTGCGGGCCGGGCAGTTCAAGTACGAGTGGCCGAATTTCCGCTACAGCGAAGATCCGGCGTTCCAGGACATCGGCAACAACCTGGTGAGCGGCGGCAACCGCGACGGCTGGTTCAACATTCCGTCGCGCAACCAGATCGCCGGCTCGATGACCTACTTCAAGGATGGCTGGGCCGGTTCGCACAACTTCAAGGTGGGCGGCGAGTGGTTCCGCGAGACGTTCACCTACGAACGGGGGCAGGGCGTGAGCGGCGTGGTGCCGGGCGACATCCTGCACGTGCTCAACAACGGCGTGCCCGCCGAGGTCTATCTGTTCCAGTCCCCGTCGCGGTCGGAACAGGGGCTGCGGACGCTTGGTCTGTACGTGCAGGACACCTGGCGCATGGGCCCGAGGTTCACGGTGAACATCGGCCTCAGATTCGACCAGTACCGAAGCTTCCTCCCCGAGCAGGAAGGCCCGAGCGGCGGCACGTTCGCGCCGGCCACGGCCCAGCGCTTCGACGAGGTGGGTAACGTCAAGACGTTCAACCATCCGGTGCCCAGAATCGGCATCATCTATGACGTGACCGGCCAGGGCCGCACCGTCATCAAGGCCAACTACGCCCAGTACTACTGGAACCCGGGCACGAACATCTCGAATGCGGTCAACCCGAACAGCCAGGACTACTACCGCCGCTACGCGTGGAGCGATCCGAACCGCAGCGGGCTCTTCGAACGGGGCGAGGAAGGCACACTCATCGCGTCGCTCGGCGGGCGCGGCAGCGCCGAACTCGATCCGAACCTGAAGAACACGCGCACCGACGAGGTGTCGGCCTGGATCGAACACGAGCTGGTGCCCGGCATCGGCCTGCAGGCCGGTTACGTCTACCGGAAGATTGACAACTTCCGGGTGCAGTTCAACGTCAATCGGCCACCGAGCGCGTACACGGTGCCGGTGACGCTGCGCGACCCCGGACCGGACGGAGTGTTCGGCAACGGCGACGACGGACCGAACTTCCAGGCGTTCAACCTGAGCGCCGCGGCGCTGGCCGCGCCGGTGCTGAACCAGCTCACGAACCTGCCGGGCTCGGGCGAGTACCACACGCTCGAGATCAGCGCGAACAAGCGCCAGACCGGGCGCTACTCGCTGGCGGCGGCGTTCTCGAAGCGCTGGAACTACGACCAGTCGAACGCCTACTTCGGGCAGAACCTGCGCGCGCTGGTGACGCCGTCGACGCCGAACGACCTCATCAACACCGATGACGGCCGCTACAACTTCAGCATGTGGACGGCCAAGATCAACGGCAGCTACGAAGCGCCATACCAGATCCGCATCACGCCGGCCCTGCGCTTCCAGTCGGGCCAGCCGTACGGACGCACGATTCTGGCCTCGAACGCCTTCGGCGTCGGCGGCACGGGCGGCATCAACTACGGCACGCAGCGCATCCTGCGCGAGCCCATCGGCACGCGCAAGCAGGACGACATCCTGATCCTCGACGTGCGGGCCGAGAAGTTCTTCACCGTCGCGAACAACCGCCGTATCGGGGTGTTCTTCGACGTCTACAACCTGAACAACTCCAAGGCGTATCAGAACATCAACTGGAACGCCGGCAGCGCGTTCGAGCTGCCGAGCTCGATCGTGCCGCCGACCATCGCCCGGTTCGGCCTGAAGTTCGACTGGTAGCACGCGCACGCCGCGATTCCGCGAGGGCCGGGAGGCAGCGTCTCCCGGCCTTTCGCGTGTACGGCGTGCGTGGCGGGACCCGGATCCCGAGCCCCGGTACAATGTCCCCGATGACCGACGAGCAACGAGCGGAGATCGCGCGCATCATCGACGCGCACGAACAGACCCTGGCCATCTGCCGCGCCTGCGCCGAGACGACGCGCGATCTGGCGTGGGAGGTGAAACGTGGCGCCGCCCCGCCGCCGGAGGCCCTGGCGCAGACGATCTCTGAGGCCGAGCGGGTGCTCGGCGACCTCGCGCAGGTCGAGATCGCGATTGCGCGGATGAAAGCCGCGCTGTGGTAACGCGTCAGCCGATCGCGGGCAATCGCGGCGCGCCGTCGGGCGCCGGCACCTCGCGGGCGTTCAGCGTGAAGGCGACGAGCGTGTAGTAGCCGACGAGCGCAATGAGGTCGACGACCACCGGCTCGCCGAGCGCCTCGAGCGCGTCATCGTAGCGCGCGTCAGACACCCGGCCTGTCGTCACGAGCTCGCGGGCGAAGGCGTGCACGACGGCGTCGAGACCGACGAGCGCCGGCGCCGCCACGTCGCGCCCCACGGCATCGATGATCTCGGGTTCGAGACCGGCGCGC